>JBHEOL010000069.1:0-17169 GCA_046261635.1 Thermoanaerobaculia bacterium
ATGTTCCCCGCGATGAGAATGGTCGCTCCGAACTCTCCGATCGCGCGGCACCACGCCAGGACGATTCCGGAGAGCAGACCCGGCCAGGCAATCGGAAGAGCGACCCGGAAGAAGGCGGAGGAGGGAGAGGCGCCCAGGGTCCGCGCCAAGTCCGTCAGGCGCCGCTGCGAGGAGCCGAGGGCGATGCGGAAGGCTCGTGCCATCAGAGGAAACGACATCACGGCGGTTGCGATCACCACCGCTTTCGGTGTGAAGAGCACCCGGATCCCGGCGGCCTCGAGAAGGCGGCCGACGAAGCCGTATCGGGAAAGGAGCTCGAGCAGGAGAAATCCGACGGCTGTCGGGGGAAGGACGAGCGGGAGCGAGATGACCGCGTCGAACACGCTTCGCCAGCGCGCCGGCATCCTCCCGGCGGCAACCGCGGCCCCGAGCGCGAGCGGTATGTTGATCACCGTCGCAACCAGCGCCATCTGGATCGTGAAGAGCACGACCGGCCAAGCCGTCGACATCCGCCCTGTATCTTTCTACGGAGGTCCCGGCAGGTCAATCATCCTGGCAACGGGGACACCACCAAGTCGAGCGGGCATCCGGGCCCTGGCGCCGCGTCGCGATCGCCCCGCCACACTCGCGGCACGGCTCACCACCCCGACCGTAAACCCACAGAGCCGCCGCGGGATCGCTTCGCCCCGTCGTCCGCCGCATGACCCTCGTGAATGCAGGCCGCATCCTGTCCGCCTCGATCACGTTGGCCCGGAGCTGCCGCCGCGCGCAATCGAGGATCCTGTCGATCTCCTCATCGCTCACATCAGCCACGCGCCGGAAGGGGCTCACGCGGCAGACGAAGAGAATCTCGGACTTGTACACGTTGCCGATACCCGCGAGGATGTGTTGATTCAGCAGCGCATCGGCGATCTCGACGCCGGGCCGTGCCCGGAATCTCCGCATCGCTTCCTCGCGATCGAAATCACCGGCCAAGAGGTCCGGCCCCAGCTCGTTCAGCTCCCGGCGTCGCGCGGCCTCGGAGGCGGCGAAGAACTCCGCCACTGGAAGCGAAAACCCGATCGCGTGCCACTCGCGGTTTCCGATCACCACGCGCATGTCGTCGCCGCGCCGTCTCCACTTCTCACCCGGACGGTAGATGTGCCAGCTTCCGTTCATCCGCATGTGGCTGTGAAGGATCAGGTCGCCGGAGAGGTGAATGAGCAGGTGCTTGCCGCGCGACTCGACTTCGATCACCGATCGCCCCGCGATCGGCGTGTCGCGATCGACGCGGGCGAGTTGAGGAAGCACGGTGCGGAACTCGGTCACCTGCCGCCCTGCGAGCGCGAGGTGAAGCGTCTTCGCGACGCGATAGATCGTATCTCCCTCTGGCATGATGAGCCCGGGCCCTGCTCCCGCAAACGGCGGGAATCACTCCTCGGGCTCGTCGTCCTCCGAATCGCGCTCGGCGGCCGCTTCGCGAATGTGGAATGCTCCCCACTGACCGCGCAGATGCAACCCGAGAGGGGTCTGCTGAAATCCCGCGGCGCGCAGCGCCCCGGCCAGCGGATGCAGCGGGGCCGACGCCCCGTCGATGACCTCGATCAGGATCGCCTTTCTCTCCCCGGAGGTCACCCGCGCGGCAAGCGCGTTCGCGATCGCCCTCGCCGCCCGCCCGCGATCGGGCTCGTCGGGTGGCAGAAATGTCCGCAGCTGTCGCTCCCCGCGCCCCAGGTGGGCGACCAGTCGCCCGTCGACCAGCATCACCGAGGTCCCTGCCGATCTCGTCGCCCCGCTCCCCTCGCTCTCCGGCCAGCGGTAGACGGTCCCCCACGGATTTGCCGGATCGGTCGCCGAGATCCAGACGATCTCCCCGGCGTTTTCCTCGTCCCTGAACTCGCGGAGGAGGTCGACCGCACCCGGCACCGCGAACTGCATCGCCGTCAGCCCTCCGACGAAGTAGCCGCGCCTCACTCGCCCGCTCTCCTCGAGACGGCGAAAGATGTCGTAGACGGCGCTGAATCCTCCCGGGACCGCTTCGCCCGCCATCGTCTCGCGGCAGACGAGGCCGTAGCGCGCAAGCAGCTGCTGCGCGATTCCATGCGCTTTCTCCGTCCCACTCGCAGATCCCCGCATCGACTCGACCAGCGTCCATCGGCCCTCGGCAGCCGGCGGCGTCGATCGCCGCGACCGGAACGCGACTCCTCCCCTCGCGCTCCGCTTCCCTTTCTTTCTCGTGAACGCTCGCAGAGAGTGCATCGAATCGTTGGTGATCACCCCGCGGAAAACGAGATTCCACAAAAGGTCGACCGCTTCCGCCGGAAATCCACCGCCGACCGCGGCGTGAAGGGGAGCGAAAAACGACGCGCCCTGCAGCCGGAGAAAATCGACCACCGCTTTCTCGTTCCCGTCGAGCTTCCCCGCGGGCAAGGCGAGATGGAGAAGCGGAAGCTGCTCGGTCAGATAGAGGGCAATCCTGCCGTCGCGATCTCCCAGCGGCTCGAGCCCCACCCATACGACCTCTCCGGCCGCCATGAGAGTGTCGAGGTCGGAGGGCCTGTATGCCGCGATCCGTGCGGGAAGGATCTCGGTCTCCAGAGTCGATGCGACGAGAGGGTAACCCTGAAGCGCCTCCACCGCGTCGAGCAGTGCGTTGAGCCCTCTCCTCGGTCGCCCCACGCCCTGCCACGAGATGAAGAGCCGTGCGAGCGCCTCCGGCTCGACCGGCTCGACCTCACGCCGCAGGATCGCGAGCGATTTCCTCCGGACGGTCTCGAGCACTTCAGGGTGGATCCACTCCCTTCCGATTCCTCCCGGGCGAAACTCCCCTTCGATGAGCCGCCCGCTCCGGGCGAGTTTTTCGAGCTCGGCCTCGGCGACCACTCTTCCCAGGCCGTATCTCGTCGCGAGCTCGAGTGTCGTGAATGGCCCTCTCGTTCTGGAGAATCGCGCCGCCAGACTGCCGAGCGGATCGGGGACGGACTCCAGAAAGGACTCGGGTAGCCCGGGAGGAAGAGGAACGCCGAGCGCGTCGCGGTACTTCGCGGCCTCCTCAGCCGCGATCAGTCTTCGTTCCGCTCCGACCGAGACGTCGACGATTCTTCGGGTGCGGAGGAGCTGATCGATCCATTCGCCCGCATCGGCCGAGGCCGAGCGGGCCGCGATCTCGTCAGGCGTGAGATCGCCCAGCCGGAGGAGCAGGTCGTGGACTCCGTCCGCGGAGCGCGCCATGCCGTGCTCTCCGAGATGCTGGAGCCGAAGCTCGGCATCCTCGACGGCCCGCGGGTCGAGCAACTGGCGAAAGTCGGCCTCCCCCAGCAACTCCCGGAGCTGATCGCGGTCGATCGTGAGCGCCTGCGCGCGCCTCTCGGCCAAGGGCGCGTCGCCGTCGTAGAGGTAGTTCGCCACGTAGCGAAAAAGGAGCGAAGCCGCGAATGGTGACGGGCTTTCGGTGTCGACGGTGACGACGCGGATCTCGCGGCGGCGGATCCCGCGAAGAAGCTCGGTCAACGCGGGAAGGTCGAACACGTCCCGCAGGCACTCCCGGAAGGTCTCGAGCAGGATCGGGAAGGAGCCGAACCGCGAGGCGACCTGGAGCAGGTCCGCTGCCCGCTTTCGTTGCTGCCATAGCGGGGCGCGTTGGCCTGGTCTCTTTCGCGGAAGAAGGAGCGCCCGCGTGGCCGCCTCCCGGAACCGGGCGGCGAACAGGGAGCTCGATCCGAGCTGGCGAACCACGAGACGCTCGATTTCCTCGGGCCCCGGCGTCATGAGCGCGGAGTCGGGCGGCTCGGGCGTGTCGGGAAACCGGATGACGAAGCCGTCGTCGCTCCACATCGCCTCGAGGTCGATGCCGCGCTCTTCACGGATCCGGGCGAGCACGGCCATCGCCCACGGCGCCAGTACTTTCCCTCCGAGGGGAGAAAGCACGCAGAGTCTCCAATCCCCAAGCTCGTCGCGGACCCGCTCGATCAGGATCGTCCGGTCGTCGGGGAGAGCCTCCGTGCTTTCGGCCTGCTCGCGGATGTAGCTGACGAGGTTCCTGGCGGCCCCCTGGTCGAGGCAGAGGTCCTTCTGGAGGTGCTTCATCGCCACCCCGTCCGCGGAAACGTGGATCTTCCGAGTCAGCTCACCGATTCTCCGCCCGAAACCGGCCGTGCGACCCGCCGCGTCTCCCTTCCAGAAGGGCATCTTCCCGGGCTCGCCGGGGGCCGGGGTGACGAGCACCCGGTCGTGGGTGATCTCTTCGATGCGCCAACTGGAAGCCCCGAGCACGAACACTTCGCCTGGAGACGACTCGAAGACCATCTCCTCGTCGAGCTCCCCGACACGGATCGGTTTCTCCGCTCCCGCGAGAAACACGCCGTACATCCCGCGGTCGGGAATCGTTCCCGCGTTCGCGATCGCGATCTTCTGGGCGCCGGTGCGGGCGACGATACTGTTCTCGATCCGGTCCCAGTTCACCCGGGGCCTGAGCTCGGCAAATTCGTCGGAGGGGTATTTCCCCGACAGCATGTCGAGGACGCCGTCGAACAGGGAACGCCCCAGCCCCGCGAACGGTGCCGCCCGCCGGACCCGGTCATAGAGAGCATCGACACCCCATCTCTCCATTGCCGTCATTGCCACGATCTGCTGGGCGAGCACGTCGAGGGGATTGCGGGGATAGGAGATCGGCTCGATCTCGCCGTCGATCATCGCTCCCGCGAGCGATGCGCAGGCGAGCAGGTCGCCGCGGTACTTCGGGATGATCACGCCCGAGCTCTTCTCTCCGACGTGATGGCTCGCACGACCGATTCGCTGCATCCCGCTGGCGACCGATGGGGGAGCTTCGATCTGGATGACCAGGTCGATCGCTCCCATGTCGATGCCGAGCTCCAAAGAGGAGGTGGCGATCAGCGCCGGCAACTGTCCCGATTTGAGCTTGTCCTCGATCTCGACCCGCTGCGCTCGGGCGATCGATCCGTGATGCGCGTGGACGATCGTCTCGCCCGCGAGCTCGTTGAGCGCTCCGGCCAGTCTCTCCGCCAGTCGCCGGCTGTTCACGAACACCAGGGTCGAGCGGTGAGCTCGGATGAGCTCGAGGAGGCGCGGGTGAATCGCCGGCCAGATCGAAGCCCGCGCGGGCCCCCGAGCAGCCGGGCCGCTGGTCAGCTCCACCGGCTCGGCGAGTTTCGCCATGTCCTCGACCGGCACCTCGACGCGCAGGTCGAGCCGCTTTTTCTCGCCGGTCTCGACGATGTCGACCGGACGGAACCTCCCTGGCTCGGCCGCTTCGAACTGGTGCTCGAGCAGCGTCTCGGGTGTCCCGCTTCCGGGTGAGTGTTTCTTCTGCCTCGCACCGCGCGCGCGAGCTTTCGCCGGCTCGTCGACTCCGCCGAGGTAGCGCGCCACCTCCTCGAGCGGACGCTGGGTGGCCGAGAGCCCGATACGCTGGAGCGGAATGAGCGAGAGAAGCTCGAGCCTCTCGAGCGAGAGCGCGAGATGGGCTCCCCGCTTGCCGGGAACCAGCGCATGGATCTCGTCGATGATGACGGTTTCGACGCTGCGCAGAGCCTCGCGAACGCGCGAGGTCAGCATCAGGAAGAGCGACTCCGGGGTCGTGATCAGGATATCGGAGGGATGGCGGCGGAACTTCTCCCTCTCGGCGGCGGGGGTGTCGCCGGTCCGGATGGCGATGGTGGGCTCGTGAAAGGAGTCCCCCCGATCGCTTGCAAGTCGGGCAATTCCAATCAGAGGCGAGCGGAGGTTCCTTTCCACATCCACGGCGAGCGCCTTGAGGGGGGAGACGTAAAGCACCCTGCAGCGCTGGGCCGGGGGTGGCGGAATCGCAAACATCAGGCGATCGATGGCCCAGAGGAAGGCGGCGAGGGTTTTTCCACTCCCTGTAGGAGCCGAGATGAGGGTGGAGCGTCCGGTGGCGATCGCGGCCCAGCCGGCCGACTGCGCCGCCGTCGGCTGACGGAAGACGGCCTCGAACCACTGCCGGACGACCGGGTGGAACGGTGAGAGCGGGTCAGGCGGTTCGGGTCGGGCCATCGGCTCAGTGTTTTACGAAGCGGCAGATGCTTGCATCGGGCCACCCCCGGCTCGAACCGCGAGGGGCACCCCGGTCGACCCCGACGCAGGTGTCATCCTTTCGCATTGCTGGACAGACGGGGGTCCGACTGTAAGAATAAGGCACCCGTGCACGGCAGAACATCGCGCGTCAAAGTGAAATTATGCGACTGAAAGTACTCGGAGCGTATGGCGCGTCCGATGCGACTCACAACCTGACGGGATACCTCATCGAGGACCGGATCGCCGTCGATGCCGGAACGCTCACGTCGAAGCTGACTCTGCTTCAGCAGGCGCGGATCGAGGCGGTCTTCATCACTCATGCTCATGCCGACCACATTCGGGATCTGCCCCATCTGATCCAGAATCGCTTCGCCCAGAACGCTCCACCTCTCACCGTCATCGCTGCGAAGGAAGTGATGGAGAATCTCCGCAACTACGTGTTCAACGGTGAGGTCTGGCCCGACTTCGAGCAGTTCATCTCGCCCGAGACGGGAAAGCCGGCGGTTCATTACCGGGCCCTTCCGACGGGGAAAAAAGCGACGATCTGCGGGGCGAACTTCACCCCGGTCAAGGTCGATCATTCCGTGGTCGCAGCCGGGGTCATCCTGGAGCTCGATTCGCAGACGATCGTCTTCACCGGCGACACGGGGCCGACCAAAGAGATCTGGAAGCGGGCCAACAAGGCCAGCAACGTCGTGGCCATCATCACCGAGGCGTCGTTCCCGAACGACTACCAGCAGATCGCCGTGGACAGCGGACACCTCTCACCTCAGACCCTCGCCGAAGAGCTTCCGAAAATCGAGCTCGACGTTCCCATCTACGCCAGCCATCGAAAACTCCCCTACGAGCGCAAGATCGAGTCCGAGATCCGGAACATTCGCGATCGCAGGGCCAGGATCCTCGTGGAGAAGCAGTACACCTTCTGATGCGGCCCCTCCCCGGGGGGGACCGCACGGTCCCCTCGACCCATGTCCATCAACCGAGTCAGCGTTCTCATTCACACCCTCAACGAGGCCGATCAGATCGCGGATTGTCTGGAATCCGTTTCCTGGGCGGACGAGATCTATCTTCTCGATTCCTTTTCTACGGACGGCACGCCCGAGCTCGTCCGGTCGCGGTTCCCGGCGGTCCGTCTCGAGCAGCGGACCTCACTCGGCTCGGCGGCTCAGAAGAACTACGGGATGGACCGGACCGCGCATGACTGGGTCCTGGTCGTCGACGCCGACGAGCGCGTGACCCCCGAGCTGGCGGAGGAGATCCGCCAGACGCTTCAGAGCCCCGGCGCGTACGCGTATTCGATCGGGCGTCGCAACATCGTCCTCGGGAAAGAGGTCCGCTTCAGCGGACTTCAGCGCGACCGGGTCACGCGGCTGTTTCACCGCGGCCACGCCCGCTACCCGAACCGTCGCGTTCATGCCGATCTGGTCACCGATGGCGCGGCCCTACCGCTGCGGAACCGCTTCGTCCACCACTACATCCGTTCGTTCGATCACGCCGCCGCCAAAATGACCCGATACGGCTACTGGGCGGCGGCCCAGCTGTTCGTCGACGGGCGCAGCTCGGGCGTCAAGGAGATCCTGATCCGTCCTCTCGCACGATTCCTCCGCGACTACTTCGTGATGCAGGGCTTCCGCGACGGAGCGAGAGGTCTCGTAGTCGTCGGGCTTCACACCTGGTATGTCTTCTGGAAGTACACGAAGCTGTGGGAGCTCCGCTGGCAGAGAGCACATGGGATCGAGTCTGCACTGCCCGAAATGGAGAACGACGAAGCAATCTGGAGGCGGCCCTGGGAGAGCCGAAAGCGCGAGAACCCCTCAAATTGAGGGATCCTCTTCCTTTTCCTTCTCCCGGCTCATCTCGAGATCGCGCAAGGCGCCGACGGGTGTCCGGTTCTCGAGCCGAGGGCGGCCGAGCAGATCGGATGCGACCCACCCGACTCCCCACGCCAGCAGACAGGTGACACTGATGGTGAACAGCTCGGTCCACTCGGTCAGCGGTAGAAAGTAAAAGAGGATCGCGGGCACCGCGATCCCCATTAGAACGACTCCGATCAACAATCGCCAGCCAGTCATGTCTCGCTATTTCAGCACAGCGGCCCGTCTCGCGCTACCTGGTGACTGCAACCTGGCCGACGCCCGACTCGAGGCGCTCGGCGACGACGCCCGAAACCCGCTCCTCGAATTCCTTCTGAGCCGTCGCGACCTTCTTCACGTAGTTCTTCGTTTCGCGGAACGGCGGCACTCCGCCGTACCGCTTCACGTTACCCTCACCCGCGTTGTACGCCGCCAGTACCATCGTCGGATCATTGTCGAAACGCTCGTTGAGGTACTTGAGGTACTTCGTACCCGCCCGGACGTTCTCGGCCGGATTCATCAGGTTCTTCGCCCCCATCCACTTTCCAGTCTTCGGCATCAACTGCATCAGACCCGAGGCTCCGACTCCCGATCTCGCAGTCGGCTTCCAGGCCGACTCGGTCTGCACGACCGCCGCAACCAGCTCCGGAGCCAGGTCGTTCTTTTTCGCCTCGGCGTAAATCAGCGACCCGAAAGGAACTTCGCTCCTGAAGAACTCCTCGCGCGCTCTCTCGGTAATGAGCTCGATCTGCTGGTCGCTCAACCCGAACCCCTCCTGCACCGTTCCGCCGAACGGAATGGCCGCGTCGACGCCTCCGGCCACCTCACGGGCGATCTGCTGCGCGGCCGACAGATCCGCCGCGCTCGTTGCGGTCCGCCCCATCTGAAGCGGCACACCCAGCCCGCCTACTGCGAGGGAGGCACCGAGAACCATCGTGCCGTACCGCCTGCGGAGCTTATGAAACCGCCCCCGCTTCGCCCGGAGCGCCTCTTGGCGGAGTCGCGACCGGTCGAAACCTTCGACCACGCGCTCCTTCCAAGGGCGACTTGTCCGTATCGGTTCGTTCATGGGTTCTCCTTTCCATAATCCCCCCTAGTACCACTGCAATAGTGGGACCGGGAAAGAACAAAGTTATTCTTACCGTCTGTAAATGTCACAACAGGCCGTAACCCTCTATAATTCCGAGAGTTAGCTAACGATGAGCTCGTTGTAACCCTATGCCGAATCGACAGTTCGTCCCTCTCCTGCTCGCTGTCGCCGCCCTGGCGCTTCCCACTCCGCTCCAGGGGGGGTCCGCCTCGCGGGCGCCGGGGAAATCGGTCCGGCTCCGCATCAACGACCGCGGACCGTTTTCGGGAGGATTCTCGATCGACCTGTCACGGTCGGCGGCCAGGGAGATCGGTGTCGACCGGACGCGCGACCGCCACGTCGAGATGCTGGTGATCTACCTGCCGAAGTGAGGGGGGAAGATCAACGGACCGGAAGGACGAGGCAGAAGCGACTTCCCTCGCCCGGGGTCGATTCCACCTCGATTCGCCCCCCGTGGCTTTCGGCGACGCGCCTCGCGATGAAAAGCCCGTATCCGGCGCCGCCACCACGCTGCTTGTCGAGTTTGAGGCCGAGCTCGAAGAGCTGGTCCTTGTAGCGGAGATCGAAACCGATGCCGTTGTCGGCGACGCAGACGCTGCAGTCGTCACCGAACTGCCGCGCCGAGACCGTCACGGTCCGTTCACCTGCGGGGCGGTCGTTGAACATGATCGCGTTTGCGACGAGGGCGGTGAGGGCCTGACGGATCTTCTCCGGGTCGCCGCTGATGGTCGGCAGATCGCCTTCGACCGAGAAGTTCACGCCACCTTCATCGATTTCGTTCGCGCAGCGGAGACGGATCTCCTCGATCATCTCGCCGAGCGGAATCGGGCGGATGGAGTCCTCCCGCGCGAGGAGCTTGATCAGGCTCGACATCTCGTCGAGGACGCGCTTGGCCTGGGCCACGCTCGACCGGATCCGGCGGAGAAAATCCTGCCCCTCCTCGTCGAGCTTCCCTTCGTAGTCGGTCTGAAGGAGATCGCTGAACCCGTCGATCGAGAACAGAGGAGACTTCAGGTCATGCGCCAGGACGCTGAACGCCTTGATCATCTCCTCCTGAGTCAGTGCACCCCGATCATCGGCCACGGCATCCTCCTCGTTTCAAAACCCCTCCAGTCTAACGTCACCGGCGAGGACAGGCGCAGCCACCCATTCTCCCAGCATGAGAGTTTCCCGGGGATAGTCCACACCCTCGATCCGGCGGCAGATCAGCGCGTTGCGCACCCGCACTCCGCGCGGGAGCACGACTCCTCGCCCGAGAATGGAACTCTCGATTTTTGAGTCCCGATCCACCGTGGCGCCCTCCCACAGGACCGAGCGCGAAACCACGCCTCCCTCTCTCACCTCCGCCGCTTCGCCCAGGACTGACGACGCGACCTCACCGTCGGCCCGCGACCCATCCGCGACGAGCGACCCCCCCGTGATCTTCGAGCCGGGCGTCACCGCGAGAGATCCCTCCCCCATGGCGGTGAGGACCGCGCCCGTCGCCTCGAGGTACCGCGAAGGAGTTCCGATGTCGAACCACATCCCGTCGTGGACGAGACCCGCGAGCGCTTCTTCTCCGCGTCCGACCATCGGGATGTAGACATCCTCGGTGATTCCGGAGACCTCGGTGTCGGGGAGATGCTCGAAGATCTGCGGCGAGAAGGCATGCGCCCCGGCGAACATCAGCGCCTCCCCGGTTCCGCTTCCGAAACCGGTCACGAAGCGCCCGTCGAAGAACACGCTGGTGAACCGGTCATGCAGGGGGGGGTGACGGAGCAGGAGCGTCGCGAGGGCCGATTCGGCCTCGAGAGCCGCGACCAGCCTTCCGAACGGAGGGCTCTGGACCGTGTCGCCGTTCGCGAGGACGAAGGGCTCTCCCTCCAGGTGCTGCCGGACGCGGCGGATGCCCCCTCCGGTACCCAGGATCTGCTCCTCGCGCGAGAAGACGAACTCGCAGCGTCCCCGGTACGCCGACCCGAGCCACTGCTCGAGAGGCTCCGGCAGGTGGTGGAGGTTGACCACGACCCCCCGCACCCCGGCCTCCAGCATCGCTTCGAGGACCCAGCCGATCAGCGGCCGGTTCGCGAGAGGAATCAACGGTTTGGGAATCTCGAAGGTGGCGGGGCGAAACCGGGTGCCGAAGCCCGCGGCGAGGATCATTCCCTTCATGCGGACCGGAGATCCTGCGGATCGAATACCATGTGCTCGGGCAGATCCGCCCGGGTTCGGCGGGCCAGGCGGTAGAGATCCGCATAACTCTGCCAGACACCCTTCTCCAGCGAGAGCCCGAGCAGCGCCGCGATGTCCCGGATGGTGTCGGCGGGCCCTTCGATCTCCAGGTACTCGCCAATCGGGGTGCGGTCGAGAACGATCTCGACGTCGCGCACCCGCCAGACCTCTCTGAACTTCTGATAGCGAAACACCGGCTTGAACCCGAGAGCATCGAACAGGGCGATCGCGCGGTCGAAGCTCTCGAGCCCCGTCTGCACTTCCTCCCGGCTCTTGATCGCGCCGTCGAACGAGGAGGGCCCCTTGAACGTCGCGAGAACGTAGCGGCCGAACTTCCGGACGCGCAGAAGGGCGCCCCGTGTGCGCAACTCCCCCCGCCGGTCGAGGATCATGTTGTCTTCGAACGTCTCCGGAAAGAGCTGCTCCCCTCCCGCTTCCTCGATCCGGGCGAGGAGATTCTCGCGATTCTCGAGGACGAATTTGATCTCGATTTCCTGAGACATGCTCACCGGTCGCGGAGGGCTTCGATCCCGGGGAGGTCGGCCCCGGAGATGAACTCGAGCGAGGCGCCGCCGCCGGTCGAGATGTGGCTGATGTGGTCGGCGAAGCCGGAGGCTTTCGCGGCTTCGACCGACTCGCCACCTCCGACGATCGAGAGCGCATCGGATTTTGCGACCGCCTCGGCGATCGCCATGGTCCCCCTGGAAAACTGCTCCTTTTCGAAAACTCCCATCGGACCGTTCCAGAAGACGAGCTTCGCTTCGCGGATCCGGACCTTGAACGCCTCGACGGTCGCCGGACCGATGTCGAGCGCCATCTGATCGGGCCGCAACCCCTGCGAGATGTCGGCCACCTCGACCCTGACGGGCGCGTCGAACGAATCCGAGGTGACCACGTCGACCGGCAGCACGACCTCGGCTTTGCCATCGAGGATTCGCCGAGCGACTTCGATCGAGTCGCGGTCGACCAGCGAAGCTCCCATCGCGACTCCCCGGGCAGCGAGAAAGGTGTTCGCCATCCCTCCGCCGATCAGGAGCGTGTCCGCCATCTGCGCGAGAACCTCCAGCGGCTCGATCTTGCCCGCGATCTTCGCTCCCCCGAGGATCGCCACGAAGGGATGATCGGGCGCAGAAGTCACCTTCTGAAGGAACTCGAGCTCGCGGCTGAGGAGGAACCCTCCTGCTTTCTCCCCTTTTGCGAACAAGTCCGGCAGGGCCGCGATCGATGCATGAGCGCGGTGAGAAGCGCCGAAGGCATCGTTGACGTAGAGATCGCACAGCTCGCGCAGTGCGGCCGCGAACTCGGGATCGTTCTTCTCCTCACCCGGATAGAACCGGAGGTTTTCGAGCAGCAGAAGCTCTCCGGGCTGGAGCGCGGCGACCTTCTTCTTCGCCTCCTCGCCCACCGCGTCGGGCGACCAGGCGACCGGCGCTCCCACGATCGCCGCGAGTTGCTCGCGCACGGGGGCGAGCGAGTACTTCTCGTTCCGCTGCCCCTTCGGCCGCCCGAAATGCGAGGCGAGAATGATCCTGGCGCCGCGCTCGCGCAGAAGCCGCAGGGTCGGAATCGTGCTGTCGATGCGGGTCGAATCGGTAATGTGCCCGTTCTCGATCGGGACGTTGTAGTCCACGCGGCAGAAGACGCGGCGCCCCTCGAGATCGAGCGAATCGACCGTCGGAATGGTGATCATGGGAAGCTCCTGATGCACGATCGGCGAAGCATCGCGAGGATGCTCCGCCGCCGGCGAGTTCAACTTGCGTCAGACTATTTCTTTTTTGCGATGAAACTGATGAGATCGAGCACCCGGTTCGAGTAACCCCACTCGTTGTCGTACCAGGAGAGGACCTTGTGCATCTTCGGGCCGACCGACCGCGTGTAGGCGCCGTCGACGATGCTCGAGTGTGGATCGCCGTTGAAGTCGGAGGAGACGAGCTCCTCCTCGGAGAATGCGAGGAGCCCCTCGAGCGGTCCGGTCGCCGCTTCGCGCAGAGCGGAGTTGATCTCCTCGGCCGTGGTCTCCTTCTCGGTTGCGAATACCAGGTCGACGAGCGAGACGTTCGGCGTCGGAACGCGGACCGCGATTCCGTCGAATTTCCCCTTCAGTTCCGGAAGAACGAGGCCGACCGCCGCCGCCGCACCAGTCGTCGTCGGGATCATCGAGAGCGCCGCGGCTCGGGCCCGCCGGAGATCCTTGTGCGGAAAATCGAGTATGACCTGATCGTTCGTGTAAGAGTGAATCGTCGTCATGAGACCCATCGTGATCCCGAACTTGTCGTTGATTACCTTGGCCACGGGCGCCAGGCAGTTCGTCGTGCACGAGGCGTTCGAAATGACCTTGTGCTTCGCGGCATCGAACTCCTTCTCATTCACTCCGAGAACGACGGTCAGATCGGCGCCCTTGGAGGGGGCCGTCACGATCACGTGCCTGACCGAGTCGCGCAGATGCGCGGCCGCTTTGTCACGGGCAGAGAAGTGTCCCGTAGCCTCGATCACGATTTCGCAACCGAGCTCGCCCCAGGGAATCTCCTTCGGATCGCGGATCGACGAAACCCGGATCTCCTTGCCGTCCACCTTGATCGAACTCTCTCCAGCTTCGACCGAGTTCGCGATCCGTCCGTGGACAGAGTCGTACTTGAGCAGATGCGCGAGCGTCGCCGGATCGGTCAGATCGTTGATCGCGACGAACTCCACGTCAGTCTTTTTCTTGAGCGCGGCCCGCAGGACGAGACGTCCGATGCGGCCAAATCCGTTGATCCCTACGCGAACCATTCGAGTGTCCCCCTCTGCTGTATGAGCCTGGACCCGCTGGTGTCATGCACTTCGGATTCCAGACGAAGGATGGGTCTGGCGCCGGCTCTGCCAGCGTCGCCGATCCTAGTATAGTGCGAGCAGCCCGACACCGCCGGCCCCTCTGATTCGCCAGATCCGACATCATGAGTCAACCCGTCACACCCATCCGCTGGGATCTTCGCCGCCTTCATCTGCTCGACCAGCGCCTCCTCCCTCACCAGGAACTGTGGGTCGAATGCGTCGATGCGGCCGGGACCGCCGAGGCGATCCGCTCGATGGTCGTCCGCGGAGCCCCGGCCATCGGAATCACCGCCGCTTACGGCCTGGCTCTCGAGGCGATCCGACACGAAGGCGATCCTGCGATCGCCGACCGCCTCGATGAGGCGGCCGCCCTCCTCCGCGCCAGCCGGCCGACCGCCGTGAACCTCGGCTGGGCCCTCGACCGGATGCTCTCGCTCGCCCGGCGCACCGAGCCGGCGGAACTTTCGAATGCTCTGTCTGCCGAAGCCGAGGCCATTCACCGGACCGACGTCGAGGCCAACCGGCGGATTGGCGCTCTCGGCGCCAGCCTCCTCCCCGCCGCTCCGACGATCCTCACCCACTGCAACGCGGGTGCGCTCGCTACCGGCGGCTACGGAACGGCTCTCGGGGTCGTCCGGGCGGTTGCGGAAGGGGGACGGCGGATCGCCGTCTTCGCCGGCGAGACGCGGCCTTACCTGCAGGGCGCCCGGCTCACCGCCTGGGAACTGGAAAAGGACGGCATCGACGTCACCCTCATCACCGACGGAATGGCCGGGCACTTTTTCAGCCTCGCCACGTTCGATGCCGTGGTGGTCGGCGCCGACCGCATCGCCGCAAACGGCGATACGGCCAACAAGATCGGAACCTACCCCCTCGCCGTGCTCGCGAACCGTCACGGGATTCCGTTTTACGTCGCCGCGCCCGTCTCGACCCTCGATCCGGCAACTCCCGACGGGTCCTCGATCCCGATCGAGGAACGCTCCGAAGCGGAAGTCGTCGACATGAGCGGCCGCGACGCCGAGGGGACGATCCGCACGGTACGGATCGCGGCGGAAGGGGTGAACATCCGTCATCCGGCGTTCGACATCACCCCCGCCGAGCTGATCACCGCGATCATCACGGATCGAGGGATCGCGCGGCCACCCTACCGGGAGTCGCTCGCGGCTCTCGCCTCGGGGTCGTGAGTCGATGGACCTTCCCTCTGACTGAGAGATCGGTCCGATTCAGCCGGCATCCTTACCCAGCTCTCTGAGCCGGACCGTTCCGGTCACATATCGAAACCGAGCCACGAGAAACTCCTTCGAGTACGTGGAAACCGCGGTGAGGAGGTCGCTTCCGAACGCGGCTTCACCGGCGGCGGGGGCGAAGACGAACATCGCCCGGTCGGTGAGTGGCCGCGTATCCCGAGCCATCGCCCGCGTGTTGTCGGCGCCTCTCCCACCCGAGTGAATCACCAGGTAGTGCTTCACGTGGCCGGGCCTGCCGCCTGTCCCGTCCTCATCACTGAAGAGGGTGCGCCATCCAGGGCTTGCGTGGACGCTCGAGATCATTCCGAGGATGAATCGGTAACGAGCGAGATCCCGACCCAGTGACGCGGCCCCTAACCCCGCGGGCCCGCCCACGAGGTGAGCGAGGCCTGGAACCAGCCAGTGCAGCCTTCCTCCCGTCTTTTCCAGCTTCGCTGTGATGACCCGCTCGACTTCAGCCTGCTCTTCAGGCGACACGAAAAGAACTACATCTGGCATTCTCACTCCCCCGACGATTTCATTCATCCCGAGGGGAGTAGCGAAAACGGACGAAATCCCTACCCTGTCGGCTGAAAAAAGTCGCTAGTGGAACGGGAGGCGATGCCGGAGTTGCCGGCGAGCGAAGCGGAGAGATCAACCGCCATCATCCCAGCGGGTTGCGATCCCCTTCGACTCGTGCAGATGTTCCCTGGGAAGTCGCGGCCCCGTTCTGCGGCCGACTACTGGTGACGGCCGCGGCCGCGCACACGACCTGAAACACCATCAGAAGCATCGACACGCCGTGGAGACGGCCGAAAGCAAAAGCCCGCCAACCGGCTCATCGTCCCCTCACCGAACGGCGTTCCCCTCGATGTCGAACAGCCCCACCGGATGCTCGAGAGCGCGCAGAGGCGCTTCGATGTCCGCCGCCTTCCCGACGACGATGATCGCGGCCCGGGCTGGATCGATGTACTTGTTCGCCACACGGCGGATCTCTTCGGCATCGACCGCGGCGATCCGCTCGCGGTAATGATCGAAGTAGTCGTGAGAAAGTCCGTACAACTCCATCTCCTGGAGCCGGGCCGAGAGATCGTGCGCGCTCTGAACCGTCGCCGGGAACACGCCCTCGAGATAGTCCCTCGCGACCGCGAGCTCCTCCTGGGCGAGATCCCCGTCGCGCATCAGGTCGAGCTCGTTCAGGATCTCGCGAATGGCGCCCGAGGTGACTTCGTTCCTCACGGCCGTGCTGATGACGAAAGGGCCAGCTGACCGGCGCATCGAGAACGAGGATCGGATCCCATAAGTGTATCCGTGCTTCTCCCGCAGATTCAAGTTGAGCCGCGAGGTGAAAACGCCCCCCAGGATGGCGTTCATGACCATGAGCGGAAAGTAGTCCTCGCAATCGCGGGCGACGCCGACGTGCCCCAGGCGGATCTCGGACTGGACCGATCCCGGCCGGTCGACCAGGTAGATGCTCGTCGCCTGCTGCGCTTCGGCCCGGGGCGCCGCGTGCACGGCGCGCTCGCGCCGCTCCCACGATCCGAAAGTCTCCGTTGCCTTCCGAATCACCCGATCCGGATCGATCTCCCCCGTGACGAGCAGCGAGGTGTTGTTCGGCGCGTAATGCCTCGCATAGAAAGACTCGACTTCTCCACGGTTCAGGGCCCGAATCGATTCCTCGGTGCCCGTCGAGGGATTGCCGTACGACGTCCTCCCGAACACGAAGCGGTTGAACAGGTGCGCCGCGATGACCGACGGGTCGTCCTTCTGCTGGAGGATCGCGGTGAGCCGTTCCTTCCGCATCCGTTCGAGCTCTTTCGGCGGAAACTCGGGGGAACGCACCAGGTCCCCCGCGAGAGAGATCGTCGCCTCGAGATGCCGGCCGAGGGCGTCGATCGACACGAGCGAAGCGTCCCAGTCGGCCCCGCAGTAGAGCGCCGCGCCG
>JBHEOL010000132.1:0-7120 GCA_046261635.1 Thermoanaerobaculia bacterium
GGCCGGGCCCGATGGGCCCGGCCAGGTGGTGATTCAGAATGGGGTGTAGCTCATCGAAAGACTGAAGGTTCGACCCGATCCGTACCGGCGATGGAGCTCGTCGCCCTGCATGAACTCATGCCGCCTGTCCAGCAGATTGGAACCGGCCAGCTTGAGCTCGAGCCCCGGCGCGATCCGGTCGAGCTGCTGCGAGATGACTGCGTCGAAGGAAGTGAAGTCGGTCTCGTAGATATCGGGGAGCCCGAAAGCGCCGACATCCGTGAGCCGCTCGCCCGTGTGCGCGGCGAGAACGCGGAACATCGTTCCCATGTCGGGGTGGAAGAACTGCAATCCGACGTTTCCGACCTGATTCGATTGCCCTTCTAGCGGCCGGTCGGTATTGGTCAGGACCGAGAGCTGGTGATCGCCCACCTGGACCTCGGACTCGATGAGGGCGTAATTCGCATTGACCGACCACCAGCGAAGAGAGGGGTGAAGGATCGTCAGTGAGCGCCGGAACTCGAGCTCGAGTCCATACAGCGTCGCGCTGTCGGCATTGACGAACGAGGTGCGGAGCTCGGTCGTGGGCTGAACCACCTGTTCGATCGGGTTGTTGAGCCGCTTGTAGAAGACGCCCGCCGAGACGACCTCGCCGGCCGACGGGAAGATCTCCCACCGGAAATCGAGCCCGTCGATGGTGGCCTGCTTCAGCTCGGGATTTCCCGCGATCGATCGACCCCCCGCGACTTCGATGAAGGTGAAGGGGCTCAGCTCCCGAAATTCCGGGCGATTGAGCGACCGTCCCCATGCGAACCGCAGATTCGACTGAGGCGCGTACTGGTAGACGACATTGACCGAGGGAAGGACGTCGGTCTCGCGATTGATCGACTCGACCGGGTCCCGCAGGTCGAAAGGATTGAAGGTGACGACGCTCTGGTCCGAGTCCTCGATCCTGGCGCCGGCGATGATTCGCCACTCGCCGAACGCGACATCGCCCATGAGATACCCGGCGCTCACCGTGTGCTCGGCGTCGTAGGCATCATTGACTCCGGTAACCTCCCGGATCTCGAACCCGTTCGGGCCAATATTCTCCCGGGTGAAAATCTGCTCCGGAGCTCCCGTCAGATCGAACTGCTGCTGGTTCTGAATCGTGAATAGAAAGCGGCGCGCCCCGAACTCACGCGTCCGCTCGAGATGATCCATCCCCGCCTTCACGGAGCCGTACCATTTTTGATCAGCTCCGGAAGCGTAGACGGCGTACGAAGCGCCGGCCTGGCCGATCGAGTCGTCGAGGGCGTGGAACTCGGTCTTGCCCGACTCGGAGAAACCAACCTGGAGTGCGTAGACCCCGGGAGCGCTTTCGCGGTAGAGGTTCTCGCGCAGATCCGAGTCGTTGGTCGCCTGCGAAAGGCTCGCATTCCATTCGAACGTGCTACCCACCGACGGCCATCCGAAGGAATGCGTTCCGATCAAGCGGCTCGAGAACATTTCTTCGAGCTGATACCGCAACCGGTAATCGCGGATGTCACCACCCGCGTTCGTGTTGAGGCCTTCCTGATACCGGTTCTCGGTCGATCCCTCGCGGGTGAACACCGAGTTCAACGAAACCTGATGGTTGTCGGCGAGACGATACGAAAGGTTCCCGACGAGTCCCGACGTCGCGCGCTCGCGCCCCGAGACCATCGAGTAGTCGTTGCGTGGGACCAGCGACCCGCCATCGAGTCCGAAGAAGCGCTGAACCTCGTCGACGGTGTCGACCGAGTGGTTCGACACGGCCGAGAGAACCACGCCGAGATCACCGAACGTGTTGCCGTAGGTCAGCGAGAAATCGGTGCCGGGAGCGGCGCTCGCCGTACTCTCGCCCGACCAGTGGCCGATGAATGACTCACCAATCGTCTCGAGCTCCTGAGGGGTAAATCCGGTCGAATCGAGCCCGCTTCTCCGCTTGATGACCGTCGACGGTACGCCCGAGGGGAGACCCTGCCCGCCATTGCCGAGGCGGCTGACACCGCCCGGATAGCCGATGAACTCGTCGCCGGTTCCCTGCCGGTAAGACGTCCCGAGTGAGAGCTTGAGGGTCGCCGCGCTCGGAAATGCGGTCGTCGTCATGTCGACGACTGCGCTTCCGAAGTCGCCCGGACGATCCGGGGTGTAGGTCTTGACCACACTGACTTCCTGCAGCAGTTTCGACGGAAAGAGATCGAGGGGAACGACGCGCTTCTCGGTCTCGGTCGTCGGCAGGATCGCGCCGTTGATCGTCGTCCCGCTGTAGCGCTCCCCGAGGCCGCGAACGAAGACGAACTTGTCGCCGAGCAACGTGACTCCGGTCAGCCTCTCGACGACCGCGGCAGCGTTCCCATCGGGCGACTTGCGGATTTCGTCGGCCGAGATCACGTCGCTCACGACCGATGACTGACGCCGGGTCTCGAGAACGGCCACCTCACCCGTGCGCGGCGCGTCGGCCGTGACCTCCAGAACTTCACTGAACTCGGGCACCAGGGTGAAGGCGAGCTGGACCTTCTGATCCGAGACGAGCCGGACCTCACGCTCGAGCTGCTGGAACCCGTCGAGTCCGACCTCGACCGTGTAAGCGCCAGGCTTGAGGTTCTCGACCCGGAAGCGCCCGTCCATGTCGGTCACCTCGACGACTTCCTTGTCGCCGGAGGCCATACGGACCACGGCCGTCACGCCGGGAATCACCTGGCCGGAATCTTCGATGACGCTTCCCTCGATGGATGCGAAACCAAGGCCCTGCGCAAAGGAAGCCCCGGCGGCGAGGCTGACGAGGATCGATAGGGTAATGAGGTGAAAGCGAAGCATCTTGATCTCCCTGCCGCGAACGACACGCGTCGCGACGACTCGAACGAATTTCGGCTGCTTTGCGACGAACGCCGGACAGCCGGACCAATTTCTCCAACACGGTCAGTCTGGCCGGGCGAGATGAACTCGAAGGTGCCGCGATGTAAATTGCGCCTGAAGTCGAGGAGAAGAGGGTGTCGCCCCGTGCGCAATGCGTTCTGTGCTGCACAGGGGAGAGTCGATACGATCAGCGGTTCGATTCGCCCACACTCGGCTGGACACGAAGGCGGCTCACCGTCATCCTGAGGAAGCGCAGCGAGCCGGTAAGCGCTCGCGATACTGTTGTGCGCGACCGAAGGATCTCAAAAGTGCAGGATCCTGCCGACTGCAGATTGCCCCCGCTCCGGCCGACACGATTCCCGCATCTTGAGATCCTTCGTCGGCTTCGCCTCCTCAGGATGACGTTTGCTATCGTGGGTACCCGATGCTGACCGACTACCACACGCACACTTACCGCTGCGGCCACGCCGTCGGCGTTCTCCCTGAATACATCGAGTCCGCAATCGCGAAGGGAATCGGCGAGATCGGCCTGACCGATCATCTCTGGCTCTATTTCGAGGAGCCGGCAAAGCGCGACCCGCGATGGGCGATGCCGGAGGAACAGTACGCCGAGCACTACGCCGAGATGCTCGAGATGCGCGAACGCTACCGGGGAAGGATCAACGTGCGGGTCTCGGTCGAGGCCGACTACATCGAGGGAGAGGAAGCGCAGCTGAAACGAATCCTCGGCGGATTCGAGTTCGACTACGTTCTCGGGTCCGTCCACTTCATGGACGGCTGGCTGATCGACGATCCGGATCAGGCACACCGCTACAGGGAGGAACGGGTCGCCGAGATCTATCGCCGCTACTACCGCAGACTTCAGAAGGCGATCGCTCTCGGAGCCTTCGACCTTCTGGCGCACTTCGACTTGCCGAAGAAATTCGGATTCCTCCCGGAGGAGGACCTGTCGGACATCGTCACCGAGACTCTCGACATGGTGCGCGATGGCGATCTGGCCATGGAAGTGTCGACGGCAGGTCTCCGCAAAGCCGTGGGAGAGATTTATCCGAGCCCGTGGATCCTCGCCGAAATGCGGAAGCGGGAGATCCCGATCTCGCTCTCCTCGGACGCGCACGATCCGCTCGAGGTCGGGATCGATTACGCGCGCTCGATCGCCGCAGTGAGGGAGGCCGGTTACTCCGAGGTGGCCGTCTTCGAGGCGCGGGAGCGCCGTTTACTGCCCCTCGGCTGACCTTCCTCGCCCCCTCTCAACAGGCGGCGCATGCTGGACTCGAAGGCGGCCGGCTTTTCGGAGTAGATCAGCCCGCCCAGAACGAAGGCTTCGCGATCGAGCTCCTCGCGAAGCTTCTGGATGGAGCGCTGCCCGGCCCGCCAATCGAGTCTTGCGCGGAGACCGGCATCGTCTTTCACGGCTGCTTCCAGAACGTCGAGATCGTGGCGCGAACCGAGGACGTCGGCGAGCCGTCCGAGGCTCGCGGCCCGGCTCATCATGACGGGGTCGGCCTCGGAGAGGAGCCGGGTGTCGTACCAGAGATCTTTCACTCTCTTCCGCCATTCGTGCAGCGCCTCGGGTGTTCCCCGCGACTCGGCGCGGATCCAGGCCTTGCGGCCTTTCCGGTATGCGGATGCAATTCCCGCGGTGGCGGCTGCGGTGTCCGATGGAAGAGCCGGCCAGGCGGCGATCTTCTCCTCGGTGTCCTGCAGTGCGCTCACGGTTCGTCGAAGTTTCTCCTCGAGTCCGGCAATGTCAGGCCCGGGTTGAAGACCGGCTTCGAGGGCGCTCCACGAGTTGGTGCGATCGGTAGAACCGAGCTTCCGAACCGTGACGATCAGCACGTCGGCGTCGCGGACCGCGGCGAGTTGCCGCCCCGCGTCCCGCAACAGGCGCATCTCGCTCGGGAGACCATCGGCCCAGAGCGGACGGACGAGCCGGAGCAGCGAGCGCAGCTTCTTGAATCGCTTTCTCGCCGAATGAATGTTCCGCTCCCGATCGGCAGCAACTCCGGTGGTCAGGTCGTTGATGGACGCACGGACCTGCTCGCGTGCAATCCTGCGGACTTCCGCGTCGAGATTTTTCTTCGGATCGAGGCGGTAGACCATGAGTCAACTCTCAGAGTGTCTCTTCAGCGGAAGAACCACGGAGAAAGTCGACCCGGCCCTCTCGGCCGTCTCGACTTCGATCGTCCCTCCGTGCGCCGTGACGATCGCCTTGGAGATGTAGAGTCCCAATCCCAGGCCACCGTAGTATCGGCTGGAGACGTTGCGCGCACGGTGGAAGCGCTCGAACAGGTGCGTCAGCTCGTCCGCGGGGATTCCGATCCCGCGGTCCTTGACCCTGGTGACGACCGAGTCCGGGCCGCGCTCGATCGAGACGTCGACGGCCGATCCTTCGGGTGAGTACTTGAGGGCGTTCGAGATGAGATTGTCGATGACCTGGCGCATCCGCTGCGGATCGGCGGACAGGCTGACGTCCTCCTCGAGAGCCTGAAACTCGATCTTTCTGCCGGTGTGCTGCATGGCCATGGCGTCGACGAGACGTCCGACGAAATCCGCCCAGTCCAGCTCCTGGGGATGCACCTGAAGGCGGTTCCGCTGGATGCGCGAGACGTCGAGCAGTTCCGTGATCAGGCCCATCATCCGATCGATCTCACTCAGCATCGAGTTCAGATAGGTCGCCCGCTCCGCCGGGCCGATCTCGAACAACATCTGTGTGAGAAGCTGCGCGTAACCGCGGATCGTCGTGAGCGGCGTCCGCAGCTCATGCGAAGCGACCGAGAGGAACTCGTCCTTCTTTCGGTCGAGCTCCTGAAGCGCCGAAATGTCGCGAACGACGAGAATCGCTCCGACGACGTTCCCTCCGCTCCGGATCGGCGCGGCCGCGAAGGAGAGATCCATGTCCCGCTCGGTCAGCAGATGCGACCCTACCGCGACGAGGTCGGGAACGATCTCTCCGCGGAGCGCGCGTTCATGCGGAAGATCTTTCGACGGGATCACCCGTCCCTCCGGATAGCGAAGCCCGAAATCAGTGAAGGACCCCCGGGCGACCGCATCACTCTGCGATGCCAGACCGAACATCGACAGCGCCGCCCGATTGACGTCCACCACATCGCCCTCGCGATCGAACACCCAGAGCGCGTCGGTCATCGATCCGAGGATCGAGTCCAGCCGCGCCGTTCTCTCCTCCATCATCCGGACGAGCGCCTCGATCTCCTGCTTCGACCGGACCGACTCAGTCACGTCCTGGATCAGCACCGTCAGACTCTGCGGAACACCCGAGAAACGGCCGCGAACCGGAGAGATGATCCTGTCGTAATACCAGGTCTGCCCGTGCTGCCGGACCGAGATCGCTTTGTCGATCCTCACTTCGTTGCGATCGCCTGCCTGGGTCAGAACGGACTCGAAGTTCGGAACGACTTCCTCGACCCTCAAACCCGTCACATCCGTCGCCGGCCCGATCTTTCCGAACCGCTGCGCGAAATCGATCCAGACCCGGTTCGCGATCTCGAAACGAAGCTCGTCTGCCGAGACGACCGCGATCCCGATCGGGGCGGACTCGAGAACAGCCTCGAGACGCGCGCGCGCATCCACTTCCCGACGCGCCAGATCTTCCGCAGCCCGATGCCCCTCGGAAGAGAGGCGATTGAGCCGATGGATGTGAAACGCCGCCGCGATCCGCTCGGAGACCGAGAGCGCGAAGGAAAGATCTTCCGCCTTGAACGTTCGGTTCTGCTCGACGTGCCCGAGCACCAGAACGCCGATGCGCTCGCCGAAAGACTCGATCGGACAGGCGATCAACCCCTGTTCACTCATCCGAGCGATGAGCTTCCGCTCCTCCTCATTCCGGCCGTAGCCCGTGAGTGCGCCTTCCTGCGGATCGGCGAACAGAAGCGGCTGGCCGATCTGGAAAACAGCGCCAACCAGACCCTCCCCCGGCCTGAATGGATTCGTTGCGACGTAGCCCATCGCATGGTGGGCAACCTCCGAAAGGGAGAAAGACGCCGCGAGGTCGAGCACATCCGACCCGGAGGAGTAGATGTAGATCCCCACATTGGCCTGCATCCCCTTCCCGACCCGCTCGGCCACCCTGTCGAGTCCCGAAAAATCAGCCGCCAGACCAACCAGGTCCAGCGTCAGCGTTCCGAGCGTCTCGGCCCGGCGCCGCCGCCACTTCTCCTGCTCGGCCTGAAGGCGTTCCTCGGTGACGTCCCGCGTGAGTGCCACCGCACCGATGATGTTCCCTTCGTCATCCTGGACCGGCGACGCGGTGACGTTGTGGACC
>JBHEOL010000136.1:0-3632 GCA_046261635.1 Thermoanaerobaculia bacterium
GGGACTCGATCTCCTCCTCGACCTTTTCGCCTCGGAGCTCGCGGGCGGTCTCTTCGAGCAGCCTGGTGTACATCTCGAAGCCGACGGCGGCGATCTGTCCGGACTGCTCGCCGCCGAGAAGGTTGCCGGAGCCGCGGATCTCGAGGTCGCGGGCGGCGATGCGGAAGCCGGCGCCGAGGTCGGAAAACTCCTGGATGGCCCCGAGGCGCTTGCGCGCATCGCCGGAAAGAACGCGGTCCGAGGGGACGAGCAGATAGCAGAAAGCGAGGCGGTCGCTGCGGCCGACGCGGCCGCGGAGCTGGTAGAGCTGAGAAAGGCCGAACCTTTCGGCGTGATTGATGAGAATGGTGTTCGCAGCCGGGATGTCGATGCCGTTCTCGATGATCGTGGTTGCGAGCAGGACGTCGTATTCCTTCGCGATGAACGCCATCATGCCGCGCTCGAGCTCCTGCTCGTCCATTTTGCCGTGGCCGACGATCACGCGGAGCCCCGGGCTCAGTCTCTCGAGGTAGTCCTTCATCGCGTAGATGGACTCGACGCGGTTGTGAAGGAAGAAGACCTGCCCTCCGCGCGCGACCTCGAACTCGATGGCCTCGCGGATGAAATCGTCGTTGAAGTTGACCACGGCCGTCTGGATTGCCAGGCGGTCCTTCGGCGGTGTCTCGATGATCGAGATGTCGCGGATGCCGGTCAGCGACATGTGGAGAGTCCGCGGGATCGGGGTCGCCGACATCGAGAGCACGTCGACCGACTTCTTGAGCTGCTTGAGGCGCTCCTTCTGGCCGACTCCGAACCGCTGCTCCTCGTCGATGACCAGAAGTCCAAGGTCCTTGAACTTCATGTCCTTCGAGAGAATCCGGTGGGTGCCGACGATCATGTCGATCTCGCCGGCCTCGACCTTCGCCTTGATCTCCTTCTGCTCCTTCGGCGAGCGGAAGCGGGAAATCAGCTCGACGGTGACGGGAAAGGAGGCGAAGCGCCGGAGCATCGTCTTGTAGTGCTGGAACGCGAGAATGGTCGTGGGGGCGAGCAGCGCAATCTGCTTCCCGTCCATCACGGCCTTGAACGCAGCCCGCAGCGCGACCTCGGTCTTTCCGTAGCCTACGTCACCGCACAACAGCCGGTCCATCGGCTTGCGCGATTCCATGTCCATCTTGATGTCTTCGATCGCCGCCGCCTGGTCTTCGGTCTCCTCGAACTCGAACGACTCCTCGAACTCGAGCTGCCAGGGCGTGTCGGTGCTGAACGAGTGGCCCGAAACCATCTGCCGTGTGGCGTAGAGCTTGAGCAGCTCGTCCGCCATGTCGCGCATCGCCTTCTTGACCGAGGCCTTGGTTCTCGCCCAGCTCGTTCCACCGAGGCGGTCGAGCTTCGCCGGGGCATCCCCCCCGCCGGAGTACTTCTGAATCAGATGGAGGCTCTCCATCGGAAGCAGGAGCCGGCCGCCGTTGGCGTACTCGAGCTGCATGACCTCCCGCTCGTGGGCGCCGAACGCCACGCGCTCGAGACCCGCGAAGCGCGCGATTCCATGATCGATGTGAACGATGTAGTCGCCCGGCTTGAGGTCCCGGAGGTCGGCCGCGAAGGTCTCGGCGGCTTTCCGGCGCCGCGCGGTGGTGCGGGCCTCGACCGGAGGCTCGAACAGGTCCCATTCGGAGAGGATGGAAAGATTCGCTTCCTCGAGCTCGAACCCGCGGGCGATGCTTCCCCGCGCCACGACGAGATCGTCCGCGAGAGTCTCCCCCTGGTCGACGAACGGGACGTCGAACTCCCGAAGAAGACGCTCGGTCTTCTCGCGGCCGCCTCGGGTATGCGCGAACAGAATCTGCCGGCGTCCCGCGGCGCGTGCGGCGCCGAGATCGCGCGGCAATTCTCCCAGCCGGTTGATCCATCCGCGCGAGGCCGGAGCGTGCACCCGGAGCTGCTCGAAATCTCCGCCCGTGACATGCACATCGCCGAATGCGAGGACGGACCGTGAGAGGAGTGAATGGACCTGTTCGGCGGGAATCAGGAGGCGCTCCGGAGGGTAGACGGCCTTGCCTCGCTCGGCCGCCGCTTCGTACTCGCTCCGGAGCAGCGTCTCGTAACGGTCGACGGATGTCGTCACCTCGTCCCGCTCGATTTCCACCAGGAGCCAGTCGTCTCCGCTCAGATAGTCGGCGAACGATGCCGCCGGCATCGCCGCCGGAAGCCATGAGTCCAGGCCGGGGAAGGTGCTGTGTTCCTGGAGGCGCTCGACCCGCTCGGCTACATCGCGCTTCCATCGCGGGTCGCCGAAGTCGCGCGCGATCGCCTGCGCCAGGGCGAGGACCGCTTTTCGATCGCGGCGGAACTGCGACATCGGCAGGATCGTGGCGAAGCCGACCTGCTCGGCAGATCTCTGCGTCTCGACTTCGAAGCGGCGGATCGACTCGACCGTGTCTCCGAACAACTCGATGCGGAACGGCTGGTCGGAGCCGGGAGGGAACACGTCGAGAATTCCGCCGCGGAATGCGATCTCGCCGATCTCGCCGACCAGATCGGTCCTCGTGTAACCCATGGAGACGAGCGAATCGAGAAGCTCGCGGAGATCGAGCTCGTCGTTCTCCCTGATCTGCACGATCCGGCCGAGGAAGTCGGCGGCGGGGGGGAGCCGCCTGAAGAGCGACCTCGCGGTGAGAAGGACGAGCTCAGCCTCCTTTCCGGCCAGCGAAGCGAGTGCGCGGAGCTCGTCCCGGTTGACGGCGAGCGAGGGGTCGACTTCCTGGTAGGGCGAGAGCGACGGGTTCGGGTAGACGACGATTCGGTCGGGGGATGGGTGGAACAGCCGGAGTGAAGCCTCGAGGTCGCCGATCGAGGCGTCGTTGGGAAGCACGAGCGCGATCTTGCGCGAGGTCCGCGCGGCGAGCGCGGCGAGCAGGAGTCCGCGCGCCTCGATCGATGCCCCTGTAATCTCGGTCCTTCGGTGCTGCTCGACGGTCTGGATGAGACGGTCCCCCAGCTCACCCCGGGCGACGAGGTCGCGGATCGCATCGGCTATGGGGGCTCTCGGCTCGTTCATCGGAGGGTCGCGCGGGGAGTCAAACCGGCCGCGCCGTCCCCTTCATTTCGAAACGTATCCCCGAAGGGCGCGTGCCGTCCATCCCGGCGAGCCGAGCGAGACTTTCACGGACCGCCAGCGGGACGAGGCGACCGGGCCGCCGGTTGCCTCCCTTCGGCCGGTACGGCGGCGGAGAGCGCGAGCACCGCCAGCGCGAAAAGTCGGGCTCTACTCCGGTGACGCGTCGCCATAGATACGGCGGTACTCGTGCAAGTTTCGGGTCACAGACATCACGTAGAGGCGGGTCTCACCATAAGAGATGGAATCGATGAAGCGGTCGATGTCGTCGAGCCCGGTTCGATCCACCCATCGTTTCACCGCGTTTTCCCCGCCGTTGTAGGCGGCGATCGCGAGAATCTGGTTTCCGTCCAGGAGGTCGAGTTTCTGCCGGAGCTCGGCCGTTCCGACCCGCACGTTGATGGAAGGCTCGAAGAGCGCATCTCTGGTGATCGACCCGAGGCCTGCCTTCGTGGCGATGGCAGCGGCCTCTTTCGGCATGATCTGCATCAGGCCTACCGCTCCGGCGCTCGAGACCGTCGTCGGCTCCCACGCG
>JBHEOL010000181.1:0-4099 GCA_046261635.1 Thermoanaerobaculia bacterium
TCCGTGGCGCAGCTCACGAACTCGGCTCAGGAGCTTGTTATAATCGGGCGATGTCCCCCCTGCGCGCCCCGCGACCGAAGCTGGTCTGGACTCTTCTGGCGATTCTGATGCTCGTCGGGCTGCTCCCGCTGGTGGTGTCGCACTATTTCCTGATCGGAATCAACCGGGACTCGCTCGAGACGCTCGAGAAGCAGTATCTGACCCGGACGGCGGTGGGGACCGCGACCGAGCTCGAGTCGATGATCACGAGCTATCGGCAGCAGCTGATCCAGATGGCGGGCGGGGTGGCGATGACGGCGAGCGTGACACGGACGGACCCGTTCGCACGGATCGCCGAGTCGGGCGTGGTGGCCAGCTACGTCGCATCGGATCCCGATCTTCTCGCGGTGAGAATCCTCGACCGGCGCGGGTCGGGCGCGGCAGCGCAACCCTCGTCGCTCGAGCCCGAAGTGACGGCGGAGCTGACCGCCGCGCACGAGGCGGCCCTCGAAGGAAAAAACTATGTGGGATCGTTCCAGTTCCTGCCGGCGATCAACCAGCCGGCGATCGTCATGGGCGTTCCGATCCGCGGGGAATCGGGAGAAATTCTCGGAGCGGTCGAGGCGCTGATCAGCCTGCGGAGAATCGCCGAGCGGCTTCGTGAGGAATCGCGCGGCGACGTGACGGCCTACATCGTCGACGGCTCGGGCCGCGTGCTGATGCACAGCGAGCCATCCGTCTCGGTCCAGCGCCCCGACTATTCGTCGGTGACCCTGGTCGGGGAGTTCCAGAAAGCGCGCGTCCGGCTGACGCAGACCTATGAGGACACCACCGGGACGACCCCGATCACGGTTCTCGGCACCGTCGCGCCGGTCGGGCTTCCGGACTGGGGCGTGGTCGTCCAGAAGGACGTATCGAAGGCGTTCGCTTCGGTAAACCGGATGACCAGCGCGACCGTGCAGTGGGTCGGGGTCGCCCTGGCGCTCGCAATTCTGGTCTCCATCTTCTTCGCGGCCCGGATCGCGCAGCCGATCCGCACGCTGGCGGAGAAGACCCGCGAGATCGCCGCCGGGAAGTACCAGCAGAGAGTCGAGATCCGCTCCCGCAGCGAGATCGGCGAGCTCGCCGAGAACTTCAACTCGATGTCCGGCGAGATCGAGAAGGCGATCCTCAAGCTGCGGAAGGCGGCCGAAGAGAACCACCAGCTGTTCATCAACTCCATCCGGATGCTCGCCGCGGCGATCGACGCGAAAGACCCCTACACGCGCGGACACTCGGAGCGCGTCGCCCGCTATTCCGTCGCCATCGGCAAGCACCTCAAGCTCCCGGATGACGAGATCCGGAAGCTGCGGATCAGCGCCCTTCTCCACGACGTCGGCAAGATCGGCATCGACGACCGCATCCTCCGCAAGCCTTCGGCGCTGAGCGACGAAGAGTTCACGATCATGAAGACTCACCCCGACAAGGGAGCGATCATCATGAGCGGCGTCCCGCAGCTGACCGACGTCATCCCCGGGATGAAGTACCACCATGAGCGATGGGATGGCGAGGGCTATCCGGACGGGCTGCGCGAAGATCAGATCCCGATGCAGGCGCGCATCGTCGCCATCGCGGACACCTTCGACGCCATGACGACGAATCGCCCCTACCAGAAGGCGATGGAGCTCGAATACGTCATCGGAAAGATCAACAACCTCGCCATTTCGCGATTCGATCCGAGGGTCGTGGCGGCTTTCGAGCGCGCCGTGCGTGCCGGTGACATGCAGCCGGACGACCTGATCCGGGGAGCTGCCTGATCGCCGTGCCCATCCGCTCCCTTCTCCCGTTCGCGCTCCTCCTCGTGCTCGCACCCTTCTCGGCAGCCTCGGGGCAGAGCTGCAGCCGTGCGGCCTGGTACCTGGCCCATGGGGATGCCGACCGCGCGCTCCGCGCGCTCACCGGCCTCGCCGACGGCTCCGAGACCAACGTGCGCGGTCTCGCCGAGATGATGAAGGGGGAGCTCGACGCGGCCCTCGCGACGTTCACTCGCGCCCTGGAAGAAGACCCCGGCTCGCTCGAGACCCGATTCAACCGGGGAATCGTCCTGCTCCGCCTCGACCGCCCCGACGAAGCCGCGGCCGTCTTCGAGGCGGTCTGGAGCGAGAAGGACGCGAGACCCTCGCTGCGGGCGTCGGCGGCGGATCACAGGGCTCTCGCCGCGGAGAGGCTCGGCCGGCTCGACGAGGCGTCGGCATGGCTCGACCGCTCGCTCGCGATCGATTCCCGATCCCCGGACGCGCTTCTCTACTCCGGCGTCGTCCTCGAAAAACGCGGACGGTTCGCCGAGGCGGCCAAGCGGTACCGCGCCTACCTCGACAACGACCCCGGCTCCATCCTCGCAATGCTACGATTCGGGATCGTCGCGCATCGGGCGGGTCATCGTGATCTCGCCGTGAAGTATCTGCGCGAGGTCGCCGCGCGGAGCCCCGACAGCCTCGAGGCCGTCGAAGCCCGCAAATTCCTGGTCATGTGGGAGTGAGGATTGCCTTTTCAGAAGATTCTGACCGACGTCGTCAGCAGCGTTGACGGCGCCGTCGCTGCACTGTTCGTCGACAGGCATGGAGAAACCGTCCAGATCGTCGGCGACCTCCCCTCCTGGGACATGAAGGTCATCGGCGCCTATCAGGGGATTTTTCTCACCCGGCTCGAGGCGGCCTGCTCGACCTACGACCAGGAGCCTCCGCACCGGCTCAAAGTGGAGTGGGAACGTTCACTCATCCTCAACCAGGCGGTCGACGACGAGTACTACCTGGTGCTCGTCCTCCGCTCGGGCAGCAACGAGGGTCTCGCCTGGCGCGCTCTCGGCAAGGGACGTGAGCTGTTGCTCGAGGAGATGTGATGCAGATCGAACTGGCTCATTCCACCTGGCGCTGGAGAGAAACGGGATCCGGCACCCCGATCGTCTGGATCCACGGCTTTCCGCTTTCATCCAGGGTCTGGGATGCCCAGACCGAAATCGAGGGCGTCCGGCACATTCTTCCGGATCTCCCCGGATTCGGCGACTCCCCCGCCCCTTCATCCCCGCTGTCGATGGACCAATACGCCGAGGGAATCCTCGCGATCATGGATGAGGCGGGCGTCCGCTCGACCGTCGTCGCGGGCCTCTCGATGGGCGGGTACATCGCCCTCGCCGTGGCGCGCCTCGCCATGGAGCGCCTCTGCGGGCTGATCCTGATCGACACCCGGGAAACCCCCGATTCGGAACAGGCTCGGCAGTCCCGCGTGGAGTCCATCGAGAAGGTGGCCGCGGAGGGCATCGCCCCGATCGTCGAGGGAATGCTCCCGAAAATGCTGACCGAGGATACGGCGCGCGAGAACCCGGACATGGTCGACGCGGTGCGGAAGATCATGGAGTCGTCCTCGGCGGAGGGCGTGAAGGCGGCGCTGCGCGCCATGGCCGAACGGCAGGATTCGAGCCCGGTTCTGCCTCGGATCGAGGTCCCGACTCTCGTCGTGGTCGGCCGGGAGGATACGATCACGCCTCCCGCGGACGCCGAGCGGATGCGCCAGGTCATTCCGGGAGCCCAGCTGATCCTGATCGACAAAGCGGCACATCTTTCGAATCTGGAGAGACCGGAGGAGTTCAATCTCGCCGCCGGGAAGTTCCTGGGGACGATTCAGCCACGCCGATGACCAAAACCGCTCAGCTCGCTGTCCTGCTCTCGACCGTCCTGCTTACGGCGGGGTGCAACCAGACCCCGCGGCAGCAGGGCACCGCGCTCCAGGTGCAGACCCTGGAGTCGGCGGGAGTCCGTCCCGCTCCGGTCGACCCCCCGCCGGTTCTGGAAGAGCAGACGCTTCCCCAGCGCGTCCTTCCGGGGAAAGTCTCGAAAGCAACCAAGGGCATGACCGGGGAAGAGCAGCCCTCTCCGGAAGAAGCGATGCGCGCGAAGGTGAATCTCCCCTTCACGCCGAGTATCGCGATGGACCCGGTCGACGGAAGCAAGGTGTCGATCACGAAAGACACACCGATCTACAGTTACGAGAACAAGTGGTACTACTTCAGCTCCGAGGCGAATCTTCGGGCATTTCGCGCCAACCCGGAAGAGTTCGCGACGGGCCGACTCGCTAGATACTAGGG
>JBHEOL010000185.1:0-4666 GCA_046261635.1 Thermoanaerobaculia bacterium
AAGATTCGCACCAACCGTGGGCGCGACCGAAGGACCTCAAAATTGCAGGATGACGAGCCCGACTTCCGCCTCCACCCTACCGGAACGTCTCGCACGACTCCATCCGCCCGCTCTGAAGCCCCCGGCGGAACCACTCCATGCGCTGCGCCGACGAGCCGTGCGTGAACGAGTCGGGCGTGACTTGACCCTGAGTCTGTTTCTGGATGCGGTCGTCACCGATCGCGCTCGCTGCCCCCAACGCCTCCTCCACGTCCCCCGCCTCCAGGATCTCTCGCGACTGCTGCGCGTGGTGGGCCCAGATTCCGGCGTAACAGTCCGCCTGGAGCTCCTGCGCCACGCTCAGCTGGTTCGCCTCGGTTCCCCGAACCCTCTGCTGCGCCTCGCGAACCCGCTCGCTCGTTCCGAGGATCGTCTGGACGTGGTGCCCCACCTCGTGGGCGAGAACGTATGCCTGCGCGAAATCGCCCGAGGCGCCGAACCGGCTGCTCAATTCCTCGAAGAAGGAAAGGTCGATGTAGACCTTCTCGTCCAGCGGACAGTAGAACGGCCCGCTCGCTGCCTGGCCGACGCCGCAGGAGGATTGTGTTGCGCCGGTGAAAAGGACCAGGCTCGGCTCCCGGTACGGCGTCCCGGCTTGGGCGGGAAGCTGTTCGTTCCAGACGTCCTCGGTATCCCCGAGCACATGGCTGATCATCAGGGCAAGCTCTTCCTCCTCGGCGGTCGGCGGCGCCGCCGGCCCGCCCGTCTGCATCACCTCCGACGGGTCTCCCCCCAGAAACATCACGAGCAGGACGATGACGAGGGTGCCGAGCCCTCCCCCCGCGACCAGCGGCATCCCCATGCCTCGACGATCTTCGACGTTGCTGCTTTTCCGGCTCTGTCTCCAACGCATGGTCCTGCCCTCCAGAAGACGATCTCAACGGCAGGCGTGCAAGGGGCTGACCAGCCGCTTCCAAGTTGTCGGCGTCAGAAATGGTGACATCGGCGGACGGATCACGGACAATCGCCCGCCATGGTGCCCCTGAGCTTCACCCTCATCGGACTCCTCGCCGGCGCGCTGATCACGGCCGCCTGGGTCCCGCAGCTCATGCAGACGTGGAAAAGCAGGAGCGCCCGCGACATCTCCTGGAGTTATCTGATCCTTTTTTCGGCCGGGGTCGGGATGTGGGAGCTCTACGGCATCCTGCGCGGCGACTGGGCGATCATCCTGACCAACGCCCTCACGCTCGCCCTGGTCCTCAGCGTGGCATTCATCAAGTCCCGGGAAGCATAGTGGCGGAGGATTCATCCTCCGCCGCCCCCTCGCCACGAAGCGGCGGCTCCAACCTACCTTCGTGGAACCAGCCGAGAATCCTCCACCCCGGTGAAAGACTCTCGCGTCGAATCGTGTTCAGAGACGCGCGCCCCATGAACCGACCCCTGCGACCGCTCCTTCTCGTTCTCGCCGTCTCCCTCCTCGCGGCATGCAGCGGGGAAAATGACGACACGAGCCGCCTCATCGCGCGGAGCGCGCGCGTTTTCGGGACGATTCCCGACGCGCAGACCCGCGATGCCGCGGCCCTCGTTTCGCTCGGTCGCGAGCTCTATTTCTCCGAGCACCTCTCCGCCAACCGCAGCCAGTCATGCAACAGCTGCCACCCGGTCGACGGTGAAGGCACCGGGGCCGACCTGCTCCCCACTTCGCCCGGCGCACTCGGCGCGCCCGGGCGACGCAACACGCCGACCGTTCTGAACGCCGCGCTCCACGGCTCCCAGTTCTGGGACGGACGCGCGGGGACGCTCGAGGAGCAGGCGGTCGGGCCGATCCTCAACCCGATCGAGATGGCCATGTCGAGTCCGGAGGAAGTCGAAAAGCGTCTTCGCGACGGCGAGATCGTCGACCCGCGGATGATCCGCGCGGCGTTTCCCGATGAACAGGAGCCGTTCACGCTCGATCACGCCGCCCGTGCCCTGGCCGCATTCGAGCGTACCCTGCGGACGACGGACCGATTCGATGCCTTCCAGCAAGGGGATCGCGACGCGCTCACGCAGCACGAGCAGCGGGGTCTCGACCTGTTCATGAGCTACGGCTGCACGAGCTGCCACAACGGCCCCCTTCTCGGAGGCGAGCGGTTTCAGAAGATCGGAATCGTGAACCCGTACGACAACGAGCAAGACCGCGGACGGTATGAAGTGACCTCGAAACCGATCGATCAGTTCGTATTCAAGGTCCCCTCGCTGCGCAACGTCGCCGCGACGCCTCCCTACTTCCACGACGGCAGGATCCGGACGCTCGAGGAGGCCGTCGAGCGGATGGTCTGGCACCAGCTGGGCACCGAGATCCCTCCCGAGGATCGCGATGCGATCGTTGCGTTCCTCGGTTCGCTCTCGGGAAAGCTCGCCAGCGTCGAGTGAGGCCGGCGCGAGGTCACGCTTGCCGGCCCGACGGATTGATTACAATCGCCTCCACATGGACTGGCAGCGCATCCTCGAAGAGATCCGCGAAGAAGTCGAGCCGCTGACACGACTCGGCCGGGTCGCGGATTATATTCCTCCCCTTGCAGAAGTCTCCATCGAGCAGTTCGGCATGGCTCTCCGCACCGCGGACGGACGGCTCTACAAGACCGGCCACGCCGACGTTGCCTTCTCCATCCAGAGCGTGGCGAAGGTCTTTCTCCTCACCGTGGCCATGCGCTACGAGGGCGACGAGATCTGGAAGCGGGTCGGCCGCGAACCCTCGGGCAACCCTTTCCACTCGCTCGTCCTCCTCGAGCATGAGAACGGCATCCCGCGCAATCCTTTCATCAACGCCGGCGCGATGGTGGTGACCGACATCGTCCTGTCGCGGATGCCCGCAGGATCCGACCCGCTCCTCGATCTCGTCCAGGCTGCCGCGGGCGACGAGCCGGCCGTCTACGACGAGCGCGTCGCGCGGTCGGAGGCGGAGACGGGCCACAGGAACCGCGCGCTCGCGCACTTCCTCAAGTCCTACGGGAACCTTCGGCTCGATGTCGACGCCGTCCTCGATGCCTACTTCCGCCTCTGCTCGATCTCGATGAGCTGCACCGCGCTCGCGAACGCATTCACCTATCTCGCCGACGCCGGCCGCTCGGCCAGCGGCCAACAGCTCGCCACTCCCCGCCAGGTGAAGCGGCTGAACGCGCTGATGCTGACCGCCGGGGTTTACGACGAGGCGGGAGATTTTGCCTACCGAGTCGGCCTTCCGGCCAAGAGCGGCGTCGGAGGCGGGATTGCCGCCGTGCTCCCCCGTGCGTTTTCCGTGGCCGTCTGGTCTCCAGGACTCGATCGGAGCGGCAACTCACTCGCCGGCACGATGGCGCTCGAGCTCCTCACGACCAAATGCGGCCTGTCGGTGTTCTGAGAGGCAGGGGCTAGGAGCTAGGGGCTAGGAAAAACAAAGGCAAGATCCAGAGCAACCGAGCGCTCTGCACCGTGTCTTACAAGCTCTGACTTTCTGACTTTGCTTTTGCTTTCCCTAGTCCCTAGCCCCTAGTCCCTAGCCCCTTGTTTGCTTCCCCTGGCCCCTGGTCCCTGCCTTACACTCTTGCCCGTGACCCGTCTCGCCCGACCGGCCGCCCTCCTCGTCGAGGCGCTCATCGCGGTCGCCCTCTTCGGCTGCATCCCGGTGCTGGTCCGCTTCGTCGATGCGAATCCGTGGACGATCGGCATCGTTCGCCTCGCGATCGCCACGGCAGGCCTCGCGGTCCTTCTCCGGTTCCGCGGAGAGCTCCGTCGCCCTTCGGGAGGCGATGCACTCCGCCTCGCGCTCATCGGCGCGGTCTTCTTCGCGCACTGGGCCACCTACTTTTTCGCGATCAAGATCTCCTCCGCTTCCATCGGGGCAATCGGCCTTTCGACTTATGGCGCCCATCTTCTCGTCCTCGGGGCCATCGCGGGACTCGGCCGCCTGCACGCGGTCGACCTCCTCTCCCTCGGGGCCGTCCTCGCTGGCGCGGTCATCATCGTCCCCGAGCCCAATCTGTCCAACCGCACCACCGCCGGGCTCGCCCTCGCCATCCTCAGCGCCATCCTCTACGCCACCCTTCCCATCCTCCACCAGCGCTGGTCTCACCTCGGCTCCGGTACCCGTGCCCTCGGCCAGTTCTCCGTCGCCCTCGCCCTCTTCCTTCTCTTTCTCCCGAAAGCGAACTGGAACCTCGGCGCGCGCGACTGGGCCGGCCTCGCTTTCCTCGCCATCGGATCGACCCTCATCGCTCACACCCTCTGGGTCCGCGTCACGACCCGACTCTCTCCCTCCGCCAGCAGCCTTCTCTATTACGGCAACCTCCCGGTCGCACTCGCCCTCAGCGCCCTCGTTCTCGGCGAGCGGCTCTCCTCCCGCATGCTCCTCGGCGCCGCGCTCATCGTCGCGGGAAGCGCCGGCGGCCTGGCCAGCCAGTGGAAGCGGAGAGCATTCGAGGCGACTCGCTCAACGAGGTAGGGCGAGCGGGGTAGAATCGGCGCCCCGATGAATCCGCGCAGGACCTCACCTCGCTTCGCCTTGATCTACGACCTCGCAATGCGCCCATGCGAATGGCTCGCGATCGAACGATGGAGAAAGTGGCTGGCGGGACCGCCTCGCTGCCGAGGTCTCGTTCTCGACCTCGGCAGCGGGACGGGCGCGAACCTTCCGTTCATCCACTCGCGCGCGGTCGCGACCGACCTC
>JBHEOL010000204.1:0-18705 GCA_046261635.1 Thermoanaerobaculia bacterium
CCGATCCTCGCACGCCCGAAAGCACCGAATTCAGATTCGCCGCGGCGGCCGCAGCCACGAGCGAGGACCCTGCCGTGATGATCTCCTCGCCTTTCTTCAGCCCGAGAAAGATCCCGACTCCCACACCGATCACCACGGCGGTCAGCGGGAAGTGAGCGATCTGCTCTTTCCACGAGTCGGGAACCAGCTCCTCGATCTGTTCGAAGAGCACTCCCGGCCCTTCATTCGCCAGACGCGATCCGAGATCGCTCACCCGCTCCCGGATGTCACCGTCGAAATCCAATCCCGCAGCGGCGCGCTCGTAACCATCCGAATATCGATCGCTCACGTTCACCCCTCGTCATCATCGCTGCGCAAAAGCAGCCCGAGCAGAAATCCCGCACCGACCGAGAACAGCAGTGCCTTCCCGGGATTCTCCCGGACATAGGCGCGGACCTGTTCCATCACACCATCGACGTCGACCTCGGATACTTTCTCCCGCACCGAGCCGTACGTCTTCTTCGCCTGATCGCTGGCCTTGGAGTATCGATCTCCGATCATCTCCTTGGCCTTCCCCATTTTCGAGCTCGCGGCCCGAGATCCCGTTCCCGGAGCGTCCGATGTCGTTCGTTCGTCCTGCATAGTTCCTCCAGCTGTCTCCGATTCAATGCTTTCGCGAGGTTTCAGTCAAGTGGCGCCGCCTGAAGGCAACGACGGCGGCTCGAATCGCGACCCCCAGCGCTGCGAACGGCAGCAGATGCGCCCATCCACCCAAGGTCATGCTCGTCAGCAGCGCAAGCAGCCAGACGATCAGAATGACGGCAACCGCAATTCCGGCCCACCCAACCCACCGCATCCGCGGTGCTGCGAACCCCGTGCCGCCAGGGACACCCTCTTTCCCGGCCGTCATACCACGACCTCCTCTCCGAGGTCGCTCCGGATCTGGAACATGTTCATGATGTCGCTTCTGGTGACGATCCCCACCATGTTCCCCGCCTCGTCCACGACCGGAAGGTGGTCCAGTGAGAGAGAGATCATGTGCTTGAGCGCGGTCGAGGTCCGCATCCCAGGATGAGCCAGCCGCGCGGTCGGAATCCGCTTCATCACCGATCCCGCCGTCTTCTGCCTGCGATCGGGCTTGGCCACCGACGACACATCCTCCAACTCCACGATTCCGATCACCCGCCCCTCGGAGCTGAGCACCGGATACGCGGTGAACTTGTGAACCCAGAACTTCTCCTCGACCAGGCGCGATAGGGGCTCCAACTCACTCACCACCAGCGTGTTCGTACCCATGATCTCCGATACGCGGATCCCTTCGAGCACGTCCTCGATCAAGACGTGCCGGTAGCTCTGCTCCGCGGCGTTCCTCACGAAGATCCCGATCAGGATGTACCAGATCCCGTTCAGCCAACCCCGCGCCGGATCGATGAAGATCGTCACGATGCCGATCGCCATCAGCGCGTAGCCGAAGATCTCTCCCCCGCGCGCGGCCCACGCCGTCGCCTTCTTGTGATTGCGCGTTTTCCACCAGACCGACGACCGGAGCAGCCGGCCACCGTCCAGGGGAAATCCAGGTACCAGGTTGAACAGCGCCAGGGCGAGATTCAACCGCGCCGAGACCTCGAAGAGCGAATGAAGCGCCACCCACCCTCCGGCCGCGGCCACGGCCTGCGCCTGCAGGAATGCGAACCAGAGAAAAATGCTCGCCACCGGTCCCGCCGCCGCAACCTCGAATTCGGTTTTCGGATCGGTCGGCTCCGTATGCATGTGGGCGACCCCGCCGAAGATGAAGAGCGTGATCCGCCGGATCGGAAACCCCAGGCGGTTCGACACGAACGCGTGCGACAACTCGTGGAAGATGACCGATGCAAACAGCAGGATGGCAGCGGCCACCCCGAGAATCCACGCCAGAATCGGCGTGAACCCCGGCTCCTGGATCCGGAAATACACCCGGCCGAAGGTCCAGACCACGAGAAAAAAGAAGATGAACCAGGAGTAATCGAGGTACACCGATACCCCGAACGTCCGGAACAGCCTGATTTCACCGCTGAACACCCTCACGCCCTCATTCTCCCCCGGGATGGGTCCGCTGCCAACTGGATGCCACGAACGCTTTACAGGGTCGCAGACCGATCGGTTCCGCGTAAACTTGCCTGGTTTCTGCGCGGGCCCATGGGAATCCCGATCCAGCTCACCGACATCCGCCATCGCTACGGCAGGACCGAGGACACCGCGGCCGTGGAGGCCCTCTCCGGGGTTACCCTCCGGATCGACGGCGGGGCCTTCGCGGTCCTGATGGGTCCCTCTGGCAGCGGCAAATCGACGCTTCTCAACCTCATCGGGGCCGTCGACCGGCCGACCTCGGGCTCGCTCACGCTCGGCGAGCGCGAAATCTCGAGCATGTCCGAACGCGAGCTCACTCTCATCCGACGGGAGTCCATCGGTTTCGTGTTTCAGTTCTTCAATCTGATTCCGACATTCACCGTGCGCGAGAACGTTGCGTTCCCTCTACACCTGCTTCGGATGCGTGAATCCGAAGTGCGGTCCCGCGTCAGCGAGAGTCTCGAAGCGGTCGGGCTGGCACACCGGGCAGGCCACCATCCGAACGAGCTCTCCGGAGGTGAGATGCAGCGGGTGGCGATCGCCCGCGCCATCGTTCACCGCCCGCCGCTTCTGATCGCCGACGAGCCGACAGGGAATCTCGACACGCGCACGGGCGATTCGATCCTCGACCTCCTCAGCGAGGTTCATCGATCTCACGCGCCGACCATCGTCATGGCGACCCACTCCGACCGGGCGTCCGGCAGGGGTGATTACGTTCTGCGGGTCCTCGACGGTCGCGTGGGCGCGGCGGAGCTGGTCAGGTGAGCGTACCTTTTGCGAGAATCCTCAGCGGACTGGTGCTTCGTCCGCTGGTCAGGGAGCCGTTGAGAACGGTCCTCACCGTGGCCGGGATTGCGGTCGGCGTGTCGGTGATCGTTGCGATTCAGCTGGCGAACCGGAGCGCAATCCGCTCGTTCTCGGACTCGATCGATGCCGTCTCGGGACGGGCGAATTACCAGATCGTCCCCGCGGCTGGAGAACTCGACGAGCAGGTGCTGCGCGAGCTCAGATTCCTGTGGGATCAGAGCGGGCGCTTCGCCCCCGTGATCGACACCGAGGCCGTGACGAGTGAAGACGGGCAACCCGTTCGGGTGCTGGCCGTCGACCTGATGTCCGACATCCACTTTCGCGACTATCGATGGGCGCGGATCGCCACCGGCGAGGGCGAGCCCCGAACCGAGGGCGAAAATCCGTCGCTCGTCGAGCTCCTCACTCTCTTCACCGAGGGCTCGGCGGTCGTTCCGCTGACCTTCGCCGAGGACCGCGGTCTCGCGATTGGAGACGCGATCGCGATCCGATACCGCGACCGGACGGTTCCTTTGACGGTCCGCGGAATTCTTCACCCCTAAGGCCCCGCCACGGCCTTCAACGGAAGCCTGATCATTCTCGATATCGCGGTGGCGCAGCACGCACTCGGCATGACCGGGCGACTCTCGAGGATCGACCTCATTCTTCCGGAGCCGATTGCTCCCGCCATGAAACAGAGCATCGAGCAGGCGCTTCCGGCCGGCGCGGTCCTCGAGCGCCCGTCGCGGCGGAATGACCGCGTCGACCGGATGCTCCGCGCGTTCCGCGTCAATCTGTTCGCTCTCGCCGCGGTCGCACTCCTGGTCGGCGTCTTCCTGGTCTACAACACGGTTCTGATCTCGATCCTGAGGCGGCGCCGCGACATCGGCGTATTCAAGACCCTGGGAGTCGCCCCCTCCGAGATTTTCCTCGCGTTCGTCTCCGAGGGGGCGACGTTCGGCGCAATCGGCTCGGTGCTGGGCGTAGGCCTCGGGTGGCTGCTCGCGGCGGGGGCGGTGGAACTGGTAGGCCGGACGGTCAGCCAGCTCTACGTCGCCGGCGGCGGGGCCGGCCCCGTGGTCATGACTCCGCTGACTGCCGTATCCGGGCTCGCGGTCGGCCTGATCATCTCGATCGCCGCGGCCGGGCAGCCCGCCCTGGAGGCCGCCCGCCTCCGGCCGAGCGCGATGATCCGCCCGGGCCTCTACGTCCGGCTCTCCCACTCCCGCTCGACACTCCTCGGGGGAGTTGCGGCCGCCTGTTTTGCCCTCGCCTGGCTGCTGAGCCGGATGGGCCCCATCAGAGGTCTGCCGCTGCCCGGCTACGCGGCCGTGGTCGCCCTGATCGCCGGCTTCTCCCTGCTGGCCCCGGCGGCCCTCGAAGCAGCGAGCCGGGGGCTGGAGGGGCTCTATGCCCGTCTGTTCGGCGTTCCCGGAAGGCTCGCTGCCTGCTCCATCCCCGCTTCGCTGCGCCGCACCGCGGTCGCCACGGCGGCGCTTTCGACCGCCATCGCCATGATGGTCTCGGTCGCGATCATGATCGGGAGCTTTCGCGACACGGTGGACGACTGGGTCGCGCAGACGGTCCAGTCGGACCTCTGGATCCGCCCGGCCGCCGCGCTTTCGAACTCGGCGGTCGCCACGCTTCCTCCGGAGCTCGTCGAGGAAGTGCGCTCGATGCCTCAGGTTGCCTCGGTCGATCGCTTCCGTGGCCGTGAGGTCATCTGGAACGACACCCTGATCACCGTGGGGAGCGGCGAGTTGCGGACTTCGCTCGAGTACGGCTCCCTCCCGATGGTGGCCCCGTCATCCTCGAGAGAGGCGCTCACGACGGCGCTCGAGCAGAGAGGTGTCTTCGTTTCGGAATCGCTGGCCCTCAAGAACGGTCTGAATCCCGGAGATCTCATCACGGTGCCCACACCGGCCGGGCCGGTTGAATTTCCGATCGCCGGAATCTACCGCGACTACTCGAGCGATCGCGGAGTCATCGTGATGGATCGCTCGGTCTGGCTCGAGACATTTGGAGATGAGGACAGCAACACCGTCTCCGTTTACCTGCGCGAGGGAGTCGATCCCGAGGCGGCGAGGAGAGAGATCGAAGAGGCGGTGGCGGCGAAGTACGGCGCATTCGTGATGACGAACGCCACGATTCGGGAGAGCGTTCTTCGCATCTTCGACCAGACCTTCCTCATCACGTGGGCGCTTCTCGGAGTCGCTCTGACGGTGGCGGTCCTGGCCGTGGTCAACACCCTGACCGCGATGATCCTCGAACGAAAGCGGGAGATTGCTCTGCTTCGCGTGCTTGGCCTCGACCGGAAGCAGCTCTCCGGAATGATCATCCTCGAAGCTTCGATCCTCGGTCTGGTTGCCGGAGCTCTCGGCCTGATCTGCGGCTGGTTCCTCTCCTGGATCCTCATCTTCGTCATCAACCGCCAGTCGTTCGGCTGGACGATCGAGTTCTCGCCTCCGGGCACAATCGTCGCGTTCTCCCTCGCCGTCACGATCCTCGCGACCATTCTCTCCGGTCTCATCCCGGCCCAGCTGGCAGGGAGGATTCCGCTGGCGACCGAGCTCAAGGCAGAGTAACCACCCCTCTCCTTCCATTTCTCGATATCCTTGGATCATGAGATCGCTCCTGCTCGCCGCGCTCACTCTCGCCCTCGCAGCCACCCCGCTCGAATCAGCTGAAATGAGCCGCGAAGTCGCCACCCGCCTCTCGGCTCTCGCGCTCGACTGCGTGCACCGCGAGTATCCGAACAAAATCGCCCACGTCATGCACTCGGACGACGATGCGCGGCCTCCGCGGGAGCTCACTCCCTCCTTCTACGGCTGCTACGACTGGCATTCCGCGGTCCACGGCCACTGGCTCCTCGCCCGCCTCGCCAGGCTCTATCCCGGCGAGCCTTTCGCTGCCGAAGCGAGAAGAGCTCTCGCGCTGAGCCTGACACCGGCCAACGTCGCCGTCGAAGCTTCCTACATTCGGGGCGAAGGGAGAGCCAGCTTCGAGCGCCCTTACGGGCTCGCGTGGCTGCTTCAACTCGCGGCGGAACTGCGCGAGTGGGACGATCCGGAGGCCGCGCGATGGGCCGCCGCTCTCGAACCGCTCGAGATGGCCGCGGTCGAGCGCGTGTCGGGATGGCTCCCGAAGCTCTCCTATCCGGTGCGATCCGGGGAGCATTCCCAGAGTGCTTTCGCCCTCGGGCTGATGCTCGACTACGCCCGCAGCCGCGGCAATGAGGATCTCGAGACTCTTCTCGAAGAGCGCATCCGGAGCTTCTATCTTCGAGACCGCGACTGCCCCATCGAATACGAGCCCTCGGGAGAAGATTTCGTCTCCCCCTGCCTCGCAGAAGCGGACGCCGTTCGCCGCATCCTTCCTGCCGCCGGATTCGCGGCCTGGCTCGGCTCGTTCCTTCCGACGATCGGCGTCGAAGGCGGGACCGGCTGGCTTCGCCCCGCCGTCGTCACCGACGCGACCGACGGCAAGCTGGTTCATCTCGACGGTCTCAACCTCAGCCGGGCCTGGATGCTCGATGGAATCGCCTCGGGGCTTCCTGCGGATGACCCGCGGATTCCGGCGATCGAGGCGGTCGCCAAGGCGCACGGGGACTCGGGGCTGAAAGCGGTCAGTTCCGAGCATTACGAGGGGGGTCACTGGCTCGGAAGCTTCGCGGCCTATTACGTCACGCGGAGAGGAGCGGAGTAGAGGCAGGGGCTAGGGACTGCGAAAGTCAGAAGGCAGAGGGCAGAAGTAAAGGCAAAACCAAAGGCGGCCTTTGCTCTGACTTCTGCCTTCTGCCTTCTGCCTTCTGGCTTGCCTTTCTCTAGCCCCTAGTCCCCGCTTCTCGGCATCCTGAACGGGGCCGCGTAACCCGTCAGCTCGACGTAACCCGCGCCGCGTAGCTCCGCGCCCCTGGAGGTCCCGCTGACCTGCACCGCCCCCTCCCAGTAGGTGATCCCGGTCGAGGCCGATGTCACGAGCTCTTGCCCTTTCATCTCTTCGCGAACGCCGAGAGAGAGGCCCAGCCCCGGAACTTCGATCCGCCATCCCATCGGATAGACCCCTCCGCTCTTCGGCGATTTCCAGGATCCCACGGGCCGGATCGAGAAATCGGAGTCGCGGAGATGCAGTCCCTTCCCCGTCGCGTCGATGAAGCTGCCCGACGAAGCCGGATCGACGCCTCCCGCGTTCGTACGGATCTGATAGAGCATCAACTCCGTCCCATCCTCGAACTGCAGCGAGAACCAGTCCCACCCCGACTGGGTTTCATCGAGGATCGACGTGCTGAACTCGTGATCCATCCAGGAGAGGCCGGCGACGTCGAACGGTTCCCCATCGACGATGATCTTCCCCGATGCGCCGAGCCGGCTCATCGAGTAGTAGTGCGAGGCCGCTCCCTCCTCCTTTCCCTTGACGCTCACTCCGTCGGTCCCATGGATCGCCGGCGGTTTACGCGAGCGGAGAACCAGATCGAGGCCGTCCTTCCCTCCGGCCGCTCGGATTCTCCAGCTTCCGTCCGGCGCCGCCCTCGCCGACCACGATTCGTTGAAGACGTCGAGATCGCCGGTTGCGGCCCCCGCCGTGAAGGGGCTGACACGATTCACTTTTTCGTAGTAGCGAAACTCCCCGCGTGAGATGTCGGTGATCGCGAAGTGAGCGAGTGCCAGATTCTCCAGTTCCCAGGTGCTCTCCATCGTCCCGCCGGCGGGATTCACTCCGACCCGGAAAAAAGTCAGCTCGTACCCGAAGCGCCTTCCGGAAGGGGTGGACAGGTGACCCGTGAAGTACCACCACTCGGTCTGGAACTCGTCGTGAGAGCCATGATCGCGGGGGAAGGAGAACTCCCACCCCGGGGTCGCCTTGCGAAACCCCTCCTCCGGGCTCTGCGCCATGGCCGAGATGCCCGAAAAGAGGAAGATGAAGCCGATGAGGAGTTTGCAGGGCATGAAAGAGAGCCGGACGAGGCCGTCGCCGTATAATAACGCCGCCCAGATGAGTGAACAGCCCTCGGGCCGGATCCGGCCGACTTCCGCCCCCGCCGACGACTCGATTCCGATCGAGGTCGACGACCTCCTGCTGCTCGCGCGGCGCTACTCCGATCAGCGAATGTTCGACGAGGCGATCCATCTGTACGAGATGGCGTCGAAGCTGCGCCCCGGGTCGGCCACCATCAAGATCCGGCTCGGGCGGATTCGGGAAATGCGGAGGCAGGCCGAGGAGGAGCGCTTCTCCCATCTGCGCGAATCCCTGGTCCTCGAAAACGCCCGCGATGAGATCGATGCGTCGCAGTATGTGGGTCTGGCCCAGTTCTACATGGCGCGGGATGAGTCGGGAAAAGCGATCGAGCTGCTCGAGCTTGCGAAATTGAGCTCACCCAACAACTTCCGGCCCCGGCATATCCTCGCGCAGCTCTATTTCGCGCAAGGTGAATGGGAGCTTGCGTGCCGGGAGATCGAGGAAGGACGGCGGCTCAATCCGTTCGATCGCGGACTCGCGGAGCTTTCGGGACGAATCCGCTTCGAGATGAAGGAGTTCGACCGCTCGCTCGAGGAGTTCGTCGACGCGTTTCTCCTTTCGACCGATCAGAAGGGCGATGAAACCGGACCGCTTCGCCGGATGATCAACACGGTGAAGAAGGTGCTGGAGCTCGACGCGCGCACGCTCAACGCGCGCATCCGAAGCCGCGTCGATTCGCTGCAGACGATCACGGAGAGTCTCGAGCACCGGAAGAGCCGGCTGCACCGGAGCGATCAGAAAACCACCCTCGAGAGCATCGAAAAAAAGGTCGCCCGGGATGCCGATCGCCGAAAGATCTCCGAGATCGTCGCCGACGAGTTGCGGGGGCTGGACGTGTTCGAGCACCTTACCGACGTCCAGCTCTCCCGGATCGCCCGGTTCGTCAAGCTCCGCGACCTTTCGGTCGACGACTTCCTGTTTCACGAGAACGACCGTTCCATGGACTTCTATGTGGTCAAGGACGGCATGATCGAGGTTCGCAAGGACACGCCTTTCGGGCCTCAGCATCTCGCGAAGATCGGCCCGAACGAGGTTCTCGGCGAGATGAACTTCATCGACCGCACGCTCCGGTCGACCGATGCGCTCGCGATCAACCCCACTACCTGCTACAGCTTTTCGTTCAGCGCCGTCGATCTGGCGATGGAGGCGAGCGCGGAGCTGGCGGTAGGCCTTCACTGGGCTTTCTGGCGATCGCTGGCCGACAAAGTTCGCGAGGCGAACGAGCAGCTCAAACTGTTCTTCCAGGAAGAGGGGAAGAAGGCGCCCGGACGAAGGGGTGCCGAGGCGCGGCGCGAGACCCAGCAGGTGCGGGTCGCATCCGAGGACAAGGTCGGTCTTTTCCGCGAGCGCGGCCTCTCCGCCGCGGAGATGAAGTTGCTCGCCACATTCTCGTCCGAGGAACGGTTCCGGGCAGGATCGATGGTCTTCCGCGAAGGGGAGAAGGGCGACAAGCTCTACATCGTCCTCGACGGCCGGATCCGGATCTCGAAGTTCATCCCGGGAGTCGGTGAGGAGGCTCTGGCGGTGCTCGACCGTGGAGACTTCTTCGGCGAGATGGCCCTGATCGACGACAAGCCGCGCTCGGCCGACGCGAAGGCGCACGAAACCGACGCCACCGTCCTTTCAATCGATCGCGCCACCTTGCGCGAGGTCCTTTCGATGGATCCCGGCGCCTCCCTCCAGTTCCTCAGCCTTCTCTGCAGGATGATCAGTCACCGCCTCCGCGAGATCAACGACAAGATCGTCCAGTGGAAGTACATGTCGGGCGGTTTCTGATCACGGAGCGGTAGACTTCTCCGCGATGACCGCTCTCATCTTCTCGTGGACGCTGCTCGCGCTTTTCTTTCTGGGCCTCTGGCTCGCCATCCACCATCTGCTTCCCTTTCTCCATTTCGCCGTGCTCGTCCTGCGGGATCTCTCCCTTCGGCACATCGAGCGCCATGAGAGGCTCGCGACCCTGCTCGGCCGGCGCGAAACGGGGTGGGAGCGCTGGAAATCGTGGACCCCCATCCTTTCGATCCTGATCATCGGCTTCGCCGCGTCGGCCCTGACCGGATGGATCTTCACCGAGCTTGCAGAAAGCCTGAGTGAAGCGAGTCCGGCTCTGCTCGAGTTCGATCGAAGAATCCACCGCGTCGCCGTCAACCTTCACACGGATGCCGGAACGGACCTTTTCACCTTCTTCACGCTGGTGGGTACGCCCGTGGGTCTGGCGATTCTCTGCATCGTGGTGGCAGTCCTCCTGGCGGTCGAGAAGAGGTATCGCTGGGTCGCCTATCTCGCGGTCACCACGGGTGTGGGGGCCCTGCTGAATCTCGCCCTCAAGACGTACTTCGCGCGCGAGCGGCCCGATTTGTCGGTCGCTCTCCGGTCGGCACACGGCTACTCGTTCCCGAGCGGTCACGCGATGGGCGCCGCGGTCGTGTTCGGGGCGCTCGCCTATCTGGGGATCCGGCGCTTCGAGAGCTGGCGCGCACGCAGCGCCACCCTCGCAATCACCGCCACGGCCACCCTCGCAATTGCTCTTTCGCGAATCTACCTCGGAGTCCACTGGGTTTCCGACATCGTCGCCGGCATCTCGGCAGGCACTCTCTGGGTGGTGACGGCCACCCTCGGGTACGAGACTTTCCGGAGAGTGCGGCACCTCAGGTCGCGGGGTTGAGCGTGCCAGCGGTCAGCGAGGACCGGCTGCGGGATGGAAATCCTGCGTGCGGCTCGGCTGCCGGTCTCCATAGAGCTCCCGGACGATCTGTCCGATCGAGCGGCGTCCGAGCGCATCGTGCGTGCAGGTGCGCACGGTCTGGAAGACTCCGACGACTGCCTCCCGCGCGTCGTCGCTCGACTCGTCCGGGGGCACCTCCCGCCCTCCCCCTTCCATGTGGAGCACGACCTCCTCGACGGAGATCCGGTCCGGATCGCAACCGGGGACGTAGCCGGTCCACTCTCCGCTGACCCCTCGCACCAGCCCGGCCTCCTCGAGCTTCTTGAGCACCCTGGCCATCTGCATATCGGTCGACCTGAACAGCTCGGCCAGACGATACGACGACAGGGGTTCCTCACGTCGCTCGAACCGTCTCGTAATCTCGACGAGCGCCCGAAATGCGTAGTAGAGATCGTATGACCTGCGGTCTTCGAGCTGCTGTTCGCTGGCCCGGAGGATCCCCTGGAGATTCTGATAGACGTAGCTCACCGCCACTCCCAGCAGGATGACGACCCACATCAGCTCGAGCGAGAGAAGGAAGAGGATGAATAGACCGAATGCGCCGTAGATGACGTTCAGCCGCCCCTCGAACAGCGTCCTGACGTAGTAGGCGAAGCCGAACCGGACCAGCTCGAACAGGAGCGCGGCGACCAGCGCCCCGATCGCGGCAGAGGGAAGCCGCACCCTCGTCGCCGGCACGAGCCAGAACAGCATCGTGAAGGCCGCGAATATGACCAGCAGCGGGAACACTCTCGAAAGGGCTTCGTTGTAAACGATGCTCGAGATCAGAGATCCCCGCTCGATGGAAGCGATCGAGCTGAACGAGAGTCCGATCAGCACCGGTCCCCAGAAAAGGATCATCGTGAACGCGCGGATGCGCGGCCGGTACCCGCGAAGGGTCTCGACCTTCCAGATCTGATTCACGGCTCCTTCGACCGCCATGAACAGCCGGAAAGAAATCACCAGAAAGACGACGCCGCCGACTCCCGACGCCGCCCCGGCGTTCTCGAGAAAACGGTTGATGTGGTGGGCGAACTGGGTCGAATCGTAGGGAATCACCAGATTCAGAAACTGGTCGAGACGGGATCGGAACTCCGGCAGGGCCGTCTTGAACCACTCGCCGAGGCGGGTCGAAAATGCCACCAGGAGCGGAATCAGCGAAAGAAGGGTCGTGTAGGCCAGCGAGGCCGCCCGGTTGGTGATCTCGGCCTTCCAGAATTCTCGCCACAGCTCTCGGACGAACAGAAACAGCTCGACCATCCGGATGCGGGCTTTGACCTTCCCCTGTGCGGCGCGACGGTGGACGAGGACCGCTTCATCGGTCCAGCTCTCCCATAACCACTTCCGAGCGCTCCGCAGCCGATCGGCCAGCGGCAGATGGGCGGTTTCCTCGTCGTTCTTCTCTTCCGGTCCAGTCATCCGTTAAGCTCGACCCTCGCGAGAGCATGCTCGCGAGCTGCCCCCCCCGGTACAAATCGTACTCGATCGCCCTCAATCGGCCCAATGAGGGGAGGCGGAAGGGGCGGGTTGCCCCGAGGTTTGCATCAGAGCGGAAACGATGCCGTCCAATGAGCCAGTGCTGATCCCGGAGATCGTCGAGCCCGACGAGGCGCTCCCGCCCGATCTGATCGCCCTCCGCAAGTTCGCCTGGATGCTGGATGCGGCGGTCGCGATTCCCGGCACTCGACGCCGGGTCGGCGTCTCGGCCGCCATCGGGTTCGTTCCGGGCGTCGGAGACGCGGTCGGAGGCTTCCTCTCGGCATGGATCATTCTCGGCGCGATCCGGCACCGGGTGCCGAACCGCCGCGTGCTGCGGATGATCCTCAATGTCGCCATCGACGTGCTGGTGGGATCGATCCCTCTTTTCGGCGACCTGGCGGATGTCTTTTTCAAGGAAAACCTCGGCAATATCCAGATTCTGATCGACCACCGCGACAGGCGCCGCCCCCCGCGGTCGGCGGGCGACATGTTCTTCGCAGCACTCGTGGTCATCGCGATCTTCATCGTGCTCGCCCTCGCCGCAATCATCATCGCGCTGCTGGCGCTCTACTGGCTCCTTCGGAGCGGCTTCTGATGTTCAAGCGGAAGTACCCCCACTATCCACTGCGGTCCGCCATCCCCCTGATCCGACGGAAGAATCCGATGGAGTATCGGATGAAGCACCAGTTCGGAATTCGGGAGGAGGCATTCGTCCAGACCATGCATGCGCTGACCGGATCGGCGCTGATTCCGGGAAACCGGGTGGATGTGCTCCGGAATGGAGTGCAGATCTTTCCCTCCATGCTGGCGGCCGTGCGTTCCGCACGGCGCTCGATCACGATGGAAACCTACATTTACTGGGACGGGGAGATCGGGCGGATGTTCGCCGAAGCTCTGGCGGAGCGGTCGCGAGGCGGCGTTCAGGTGCTGCTGATTCTGGACGCCGTCGGATCGGCGTCGATGTCGCCGAGCCTTCTCGACTTCCTGAAGCAGAACGGTGTGGATATCTCCTGGTACCACCCGATTCGCTGGTACACCCTTTCGAAAGCCAACCACCGGACACACCGCAAACTGCTCATCATCGACGGCCGGATCGGATTCACGGGGGGAGTCGGCATCGCCGACAACTGGGCCGGCGACGCCGATAGCGAAGATCACTGGCGGGAGACGCAGGTCCGGGTGGAGGGGCCGGCCGTCACCCAGATGCAGTTCGCCTTCATGGACAACTGGGTCAAGGCCCGGGGACTCGTCCCCACGGGACTCGATTTCTATCCGAGAGTCGAACCGGCGGGCGAGTCGCTGGTGAACGTCATCAAGTCCTCCCCGTCCGAGGGAGTCTCGACCGTCAAGCTCGCTTACGCGATCGCGCTCGTCAGCGCCAAAGAACGGATCTGGATCACGAACGCCTACTTCATCCCGGACCGGGATGCGCTGCGGGCACTCGAGGGAGCCGCGCGAAGGGGAGTCGACGTGCGCGTCATCGTACCCGGCAGATGGACCGACGTCGCGGTCGTTCGCGCTGCCAGCCACTGGCACTACGAGCGGCTCCTCAAGCGCGGGATCCGGATCTTCGAGTACCAGGGGACGATGATCCATGCAAAGACGATGGTCGTCGACGGCGGGTGGACCACGATCGGATCGTCCAACTTCGACGAGCGGAGCTTTCGCCTCAATGACGAAATCAACGTCGGAATCTACGACCGCGGAATCTCGCGGCAAATGGATAGGATGTTCGAGGAAGATCTCGCGCGTTCCGTCGAGATCTCTCTCCCCGGATGGCGAAAGCGGCCCTGGCTCTCGCGTGCGAAGGAGTCGCTGGCGGAATTCCTGAAGCCGCAGCTCTAAAGGCAGGGGCTAGGAGCCAGGAGAAGCAACGGCAACATCAAGCGATGTCCCGGTTGCTACCTCTGGTTTCCAGCCGTTGATTTTGCCTCTCCTGGCCCCTAGCCCCTAGCCCCTGCTTTCGTACTGCTTCGCGTAGTACGCCTTGTACTCTGCGCTCTTCTCCTTGATGGCCCGCCACCACGCCTGGTTCTCGACATACCAGCGGACCGTTTTTTCGAGAGCCCGGTCGAAATCGGTCTCGGCCTTGAATCCGAGCGCCCCGAGTTTCGACGAATCGAGCGAGTAGCGCCGGTCGTGCCCCTGACGATCGGCCACGTGACGCACCAGCGTCGGCGGTTTCCCCACCAGCTCGAGGATCTTCTGCGTCACCTCGCGGTTCTCTCGCTCATTTCCTCCCCCGATGTTGTAGACCTCACCCGGCTCTCCACGATCGATCAGAAAGTCGACACCGGCGCAGTGGTCGTCCGCCCAGAGCCAGTCGCGCACGTTCCGCCCATCGCCATACAGCGGCAGCGGCACGTCGTCGATCGCGTTCGTCACGAACAGAGGGATCAGCTTCTCCGGGTACTGATAGGGACCGAAATTGTTCGACGCCCGCGTGATGACGACGGGCATCCCATAAGTCTGCGAGTAGGCGAACGCCATTCGGTCGCCCCCCGCCTTCGAGGCCGCGTAGGGATTTCGCGGGTTCATCGGGTCCTGTTCAGTGAAGGACCCATCGTCGATCGACCCGTAGATCTCATCGGTCGAGATCTGGATGAATTTCTTCAGTTTAGGAGCATGCTTGCGCGCCTGTTCGAGCAGGACGAGCACGCCATGGATGTCGGTTTCGATGAACGTCCCGGCTTCCATCAGGGAGCGATCGACGTGGGTTTCGGCGGCGAAATTCACCACCACGTCCACGCCGCTTCCGTCCACTCCCCGGTATCCCTCGGCCACGTCCTCGGGGCGCGCGATGTCGCCCTTCAGGAACCGATAGTTAGGCTTCCCTTCGAACTCGGCGAGATTCTCCCGAATCCCCGCATAGGTCAGCTTGTCGAGATTGACCACCTGCGCATCCTCTCCGTACTTCCTGAAGAGGAACCGGATGAAGTTCGAGCCGATGAATCCGGCTCCGCCCGTCACGAGATATCGCATCTGAATCGCCTTTCCTCGGTCTCCACGTCCTGCCACCGGCGGACGGCAGGTTCTAACATGTTTCTCCCCTCACGTGCCACTTTCAGCCGCTTTTCCCCGGGCGAGCGGCCCTCTCCCAACGCCTTCCCCCACAGCCGCTACAATCAACCCACGGAGCGCTTCAATGAACTTTCTGATCAAGAACTTCCTTCGCGGTCTCGCGATCCTGATTCCGATCGTGGCGACCATCTGGCTCGTCTGGATCACCTTTCTCACCATCGACCGCTGGATCCAGGCTCCCTATCCCGGCGTCGGGATCGGCGTGACCATCCTTCTGATCCTCGCCGTCGGGATGCTCGCCGGGAATGTCATCGGAAGAAAGCTCTTCCATCTGACCGAGATGATCTTCATGCGAGCGCCGCTGGTGAAGATCATCTACCTCGCCATCAAGGACCTGGTCGAAGCCTTCGTGGGGGACCGCAAGAAATTCAACCGCCCCGTTCTCGTCTCGCTCTCCGGAATCGAGGCCAGCGCTCTCGGCTTCGTGACGCGCGATCGAATCGACTTTCTCTCCGAAAGGGATCTGGTCGCCGTCTACTTCCCCCAATCCTACAACTTCGCGGGAAACCTCCTGCTCGTTCCGGCCGCGCGGATCACGCCGATTGATGCGGACAGCACCCAGGTGATGGCCTTCATCGTATCCGGCGGTATTTCGGGGGGCGCCCAGCGTGATCTCGTCAAGGAATCTGATTCACGCTCTCCAGGCGGATCGTGACCGAGGAGTCCGGCCGGACTCCCATCGCATTTCCCTCGAGATCGCCCGGCTCTCGCGTCCGCGCGAGACCATCCCCGTCGAGCCGGGCCTCGATGCGCATCTCGTCTGGCAGCGCAGTTCCGGTCATGAGGTCCGCCGTGCCGAGGTTCAGCCGCGCGGGAAACGACTGAATGCTCTCTCGCCGCACGGCCACGGGCTCGTCCGAGCTGCCCGGATACACGAAGACGAATACGGTGCCGCCTCCCGGACGAGGCGCCTCCAGATCGATGCGGACGGAGCTCCCGCTCACGACTCCGGGGCTTCCGGCCGCAGAAGAAGGAACGAGCTCGGTCAGGATGCTCTCCAGAGTCGGTGCGTCACCAGGGAAGCGTCCTATCGCTTCCCGCATGGTCGCTTCCGTCTCGGCGGCAGAGCCTCTCTGCGCATGGATCAGCGCCAGATGAACCCACGTCTCTGGATTCTCCGGATCTCCCTCGATGGAGCGCTCGGCCATTTCGAGCGCAGTGTCGAGGTTTCCCGATGCGAGCTCGACCAGCGATCCGTAACTCAGGGCCCGCGGATGGCCAGGGTTACGGGAGAGTACGTAGCGGGTCTGCTCGGCCACTCCGGCGATGTCCTGATTGATGAGCAGCGCCTGAGCGAGATCGAGGCGCGCTTCCATGTCCTCCGGGTTCCGCACGACGGCCTCCCTCAGACCGGTGAGGTCGATCATCGGCCCCGCGCCGGTGGCGGGCGCGGGCGACATCGATCCGCCGGTCAGTGAACCGCCGGGCGCTCGGTCGAAGGCTCCGCGGGTCACGAAAAAGACGAGCAGGCTGACGGCGAGCACCGTGCCCGCCCCCCAGAGAAACCCGGGGAGCATCGATCGCCTCCCCGCGGGGAGTTCCTCCGGGTGCTCTGCAGGAGCGGTCCCGGCAGCCGGGGCGTACGACTCAGGCGCTGCGGCAGCCAGCTCACGCAGCGCCAGAGCCGCTTCGGTCTCGAGCGCGCGGCGCTCCTGGGCGAGCTGCGCTGCCGTGCGTTTCGACGCGAGGTCGTCCAGTTCGCGCAGCTGCTGGATCAGGGCATCGAACCTCGCCCGCTGATCCCGAGCCTCGAGCGCGACCTCGCTTGGCGCCGGGGCGGCTTCCCGCCTCGAGGACCGCCAGTAAACGACGACGCCGATCAGCACTCCCAGAGCGAGGACGACGAGCGCAGGAATCCAGTCGGTGGATTGTTCCATCAGGGATCAGCTCACGATCCGGTCTCGGCCGGCAGGCCTTCCGTCGTCTTCATCAGCTCTCGGGTGGAGGCGGGCTGGCCCTCGGTCGGCGCCTGATAGTCATTTCCGTGAGAGACCATCAGCCGCTGACTCTCGAAGTATCCGCTTCGGGTCATCGTTCCTTCTACCACCACGCCGATTCCCTCGCGGAACATCTGAGGAGGAACCCCTGCCGACCGGACATGGACGACCTGGCTCCCGTCGGTGACGTCGAACTCCAGGCTCGCCCCTCCGAGCTCGCGAATCGAGTTCGCGGCGACCTGTCCTCCCAGCCGGATGGATGCTCCTACCGCCTTGTCGCCAGCGGCGTGAACCTCGCTGGGACCCCAGTAGTAGACGAGGTTCTCACCGATTCCGCCGAGAGTGATGATCAGAAAGGCGACCGCCGCCACGACGAGCGCGCCGAGCGCAAACCACCGATTCCTGCGATTCAGTCCAGCCATGATCAGAGCTCCCTGCTTTTCCGCGACCGTTCACGCCGGTAGCGCGAAATGACCGACCAGGTGTAGACCGCAAAGATCGTTGCCGACAGACCGTACGCGGCCCAGACGAAGCCCCATCCTCCCTCGATGACTCCGGTCATTTCGCCCCCTCCGCTGCATAGGCCACTTCGGCCATCTCAGGCTCGGGAGGCCCGAGCTCATCCTCGATCCTCATCATGGCGATCCTGGTCCGGATCATGATCCAACCGATCATCAGCGCGAGCACGCCGAACGCATTCACTCTCAGCGGGATAATGAACTCCGGAGAGACCGTTTCGGGGCTCGACTGGAGCTGATGAAGCGAGTTCCACCAACTGACTGAGAAATAGACGATCGGGACATCGACGAAGGCGATGATGGTCGTGACCGCCGACCAGGTCGCTCTCCGGTTCGGGTCATCCACGAAACGCCTCAAGGCCAGAATTCCGAGAAACGCCACCAGCAGGATCGCCGTGGTCGTCAGCCTCGGGTCCCAGTCCCACCACACTCCCCAGGTCGGCTTCGCCCAGATCGAGCCCTGCATGCAGAGCATCGCCGACAGCACGACCCCCGTTTCCATCCCGGCCTCCATTCGCGCGTCCCACTTCCATCCTCCCCGGAACAGGTACATCACGGCACAGATGAAGGTGAAGGTGAGCGCGAGCATCGCGTTCCACGCGGTCGGCACGTGCATGTAAAGGATTCGGTAAACGTCCCCCATGAAAACCTCGGCCGGGGCACGGAAGAGCCCGATCCACGAGCCGATCAGCAGCAGGACCAGCGCGATGAGGAGGAAAACGTAGGGGGTCTTCGTGTGCTTCACGGCGAAAGCATTCTCGGGGTTCGAGTGTGTTTCTTTCATGTTCAGGGATCCAACCTCCGCGTCTGCAGATTCATTCGCCTCGCCCTCCATCCTACCGTCTCCGGGCCGCCGCCGACAGGCCTATCCCCCCGGGACCACCCTCGCCGGGGGTGCGGTAGACTTCAACCCGGCGACCCGCCACGAGCGAACCTTGCGGCCCCCCTCCAGAGGAGGAGGCCGAGAAAGAGCACCCAATGCCGATCCTGTCGAAGCACGCCTTTCTCGCGCTTTCCCTGGCGCTCCTCGCTTCCGCCTGCGCTCAGACGGCCGCGCCGCCTCCCCCGACTCCCGGCACGCTTTTTTCACCGGATCAATGGC
>JBHEOL010000212.1:0-5046 GCA_046261635.1 Thermoanaerobaculia bacterium
ACGGTGATCCAGCCGGCGGGTGGACGACCAACGCCTGGGTGCCGTTCAAGCTGATCGAGGAAGTGGTGCGCTCGTTCGCGTTCGCCGGACGGCGCGAGACGAACGGAAGTCTCTCTCTCGTCGCCGACGTCGAGACCGACAGCGTCGATTGGGAGAGCGGCAGCGACCTCCGCATCGAGTGCATGCAGTGCTTTGGTGACTTCCCGGTTCCGGATGGTGCGGAAGTCGATTTCGACCAGGAGGCCGAATGGGAAAGCAAGATCCCGGGCTCTTTCTCTGCCTCTATCACGGCCGGGTCTCGCCCGTGGAGGAGATGGAGGCATGGGGCACGGACGGTCCGACCTTCGGCCCGCTGGAGTACGTCCACGCGGCGTATCTCTCAACGATGCAGATTGGATTTCCGGATGGCGAGCGCGTCTCGCTCCCCGTCGTCGACGATCTGATCCTTTGGGACGGTGTTTACTACGGAGATTTCGAGGTCCTGACGGCTACCAAGTTCGATGTGCGGAGCAGGTCGATTCGACGTTGTAAAGGAGATTGGTAGCTCGACCAGGGCAAAAGTCGGCGTCGTTTGAAGAAGAATCAAACATCGCCCCCGACCTTCTCGGCCGTGACTACGACGAATATCAGGAAAGGACCCAACCTTCCAACCCCAACCTTCACGACAGTGCATCGCGCGGCCCTACTTCTTTTTCCTGGGCCTGGCTCGCCGCGGGTGTTCGCGGATCTCCTCCCCAGAGGCGCGTCGAAGCGCCGGATAGGCGCGCTCTTCCTGCTCGCTCCACGAAGCGAGGCGGCCGATGGCTAGCGCCAGCATCCTGGGATGTTCGACGCGGAGCTCGCCGCGCTCCCAGCGGGCGATCGTGTTCGCGGTCGTGCCGAGCGCCGAGGCGAGCTCCGCCTGCGTCATGCCGAGCGATTCCCGGCGCAGCCGAAGATCGGCTCCGTCCGCAATGCGCTCGGAATCCATGAGCGAAGAGCCGGACACGCGAACCTCACGTCCCGGAGTGAGGCCCTTTACGTCGACGAGCGCGCTCGCGCCCGAGTCGATGTCGAAGCCGACCGGACGGCCGGCGGCATCGAAGTCGACCACGATTCCAGGCCACACCTCGCGACTCTCCGAAACGCGCCGCTCCGCAAGCATCAGCGAGAGCGCATCGTGATCCTGATCGTAGAAGTACTTCACGGCCGAAACCCTCGATCGAAAAACGCGTGTGCACGGTCTCGCCGTCTTCGAGCACGACGATCCGCAGATACTTTCCCTGTTGCGGGACGAAACCCCACATCCGCACCCTTCCGTCCAGCTGGACCTCGATGCGCGACGGGTTGCGAAAAACGCCCTCCACCCACTCCCTCCGAATCTCCGTTCGCGCGAAGAGACGCCGCTCGAAATACGCGGTCGTTTTCACTCAGAACAGTATACGTCACGTATTTATGTCGGCTGGAGGGCGAGACCGGGTAAGGTTGGAAAGGTTGGGGTCAGTGCGGAAAATCAACCAAACTCCACCCGCTCTTAGCGATCGGATGTTTTCCGGACCTGGCGGCTCGGTCGCGAAACGGAGATATATATCCAAAAAGAGCGACATCAGGGGTAGGGAAACCACTCGCTTTCGGTACACCTGTTCGAAATCAAAACTTACGTCAGCCCGGAGGAGCTACTCATGGACGATGTTCCGTGCAGTCGATGTCTTTCCGCCATCTTCAGTGGACGACCTTTCGGAAGTACCTCTTGGCGGATGTCAAATGCCGTCATTGCTGCGATCCTCGTTCTGAGCCTGCTCTCGCTACCAGCATCCGCGCAAGCCGTTCCGAGCGGCCCCCCAGATGTTGCGGATCTGCAGTCGGGGGATCTGCTGTGGCCAAAGAAGAAGGGCGCGTACATTCCTTACCGCGCCGTCGCGGTCGGGAAGGAGCGCGACGAGAGAAAAGTCTGGGAAGCGGAACGCGACCTGTACGTCGCCTCTCTTAAGGCGAGACCCACCTTGTCGGACGCGGAGCGCAATCGCATCCGCGTCATCGAGCGGATGAGCTTCAACGCATTCCGTGGAGTTTTTGCGGACGGGCAGCAGCCCGGAAAGTACGTTCCTTACTCTGCAGGCGCGGGCGTCGGGCATGTCGCGATCGTCCGTATTCACGACGAAGTCACCGTCGTTGAAGCGATGTGGGGGATAGGCGTTCGAGAGATCCCGTACGCGGTTTGGGCTGCCGAGCGGAAGAACCACCTGGTCTGGCATGCGCGGCTGAGCGAGCCGGAAGTGGAGCGACGACACCGGATCGCAGACGAGGCGGCGCGGCATATTGGCGCTCCCTATCACTTCTGGAATTTCGATCTGACGGACGACCGCGGATTCTATTGTTCCAAGCTCGCGTGGCTTGCAACGCTCAGGGCCACCGGAATTGCGCTTGACGGTAACGCTGATCCTGACCGGTTGCTCTGGTTGTCGCCCAAGCAACTCCTCAAGTCGGAACACATCAGGGTGCTCCAGAGCCCCGGCGACTATGGCACCGAGTAGGAGTGACAGATGAAAGTACGAATCTATGTGATCGCGTCGCTGTATTGCGTCTTCGGGTTCACTGCTTATGGACAGTGGCAGCAAGTGGACGCGTCGAATCGTCCAGCAGTCGCTCGGCTCTCCCTTCGGACGACGCTCTCGAGCGGACTTATCGAAGAGGTTACTGGCTCCGCCTTTATCGTGCAGTGCGAAGGCTACGCGATTACAGCCAATCACGTTCTTCCTCCTCCCCAGGCCGAACATCAATCTCTACGTCTGGAGGCGCGTGTAGGAGGACTGTACGAAACGCCATATCGGTTCACGATCATTAAGCGGGATTCAGACCTCGACGTCGCCTTGATCAAATTGCCGAGGCGCAACGACCCTTGGCCAACCGTCCGAATCGGCGGGTCCACGAAAGTGAAACTTGCCGACCGGCTGTACGTTCTCGGCTTCCCGCAGGGCCGCGATCTCGAAGGAGTCGACGGGGCGATCCGGGGCGCGGAGGGAGCGCTTTACACATCGAGCGTCCCGTTTGATAAGGGCAGTAGCGGGGCTCCGGCGTTCTCGTTGGCAGGACAGGTTATTGGGATTGCGATTGCTGGAGATGAAGAGGTGAACCAGAGGACACTTGTTCGTCCGATCACATTCGCAAAGAACTTACTGAGTCTGGTCCCCCAGTGCGACGATTCCGCGCCCGAGGCGGTTGCGGTGGAATATCTCACGCCAATCTTAGAGCCCAGTTCGTCATTTGAGACACTGAGCGCACTTTCGGTGTCCCAACCTGCGGGTTCAAGCCAGGTGCTGCTTCTCGATGGCACCAAGCTGACACTCGGCCCCATCGGAGCCAACATGACGAGGGAGATCGAGGTCGACACGATCATCTTCAAGAATGACGCGCAAATCATTACCAACGGAAACAATCTAAGAATATCTGCGCGGAAGATCATCGCCGACGCGGGCTCAATCGTGTCATTCGCTGAAGAGACCCGGACAGCCGCCGCCGGTGGCTCGGGGATGCCCGGACTGAACGGGGCCGACGGCGGCGAGGTGCGAATCGAACACGTCCAGGAAATGCAAGGGCTCTTACCAGTTCGCCTTCATGGGCAAAACGGGGGACCGGGTGGCCCCGGCCTGCCAGGTGCTATGGGACCGGCCGGCGAACGCGGGAGTGACGCCGTTCCCGGAATCATTGATTGCCGCAGAGGCGGAGGCGACGGGGGTCGGGGTGGTCGTGGAGCGCCGGGTCACATGGGTGGTCGCGGCGGGCAAGGGGGAGCCGGTGGAAAACTCGTCCTGTTCGATGTTTCCGCGGATGTCCGCAAGCGGATCGTCTTCGAAACGCTCGGCGGCCGCGGCGGCGACGGTGGATCCGGAGGCCCCGGTGGTCCAGGAGGATCGGGAGGGCAGGGCGGTAGCGGCGCCGGCTTATGCGGGGGCGGGCAGCCGGGTCCGGCTGGTCCTGCCGGTGCAGCGGGACAGATGGGAGAGCGCGGCTCACTCGGGGCAGCGGGGGCCTTCATTGTGATTCCACAGGCGGAGGTGCTCCCGTGAGACGGAGAATTGTCGGACTGATTCTCGCGGTCGCGTGCGCGGGGTGCGGGTCTATCGCCGACTACTACCGGGTCGATCCTTTGGATGTTCAGCCGACGACGGCAGTGACGGAAACTATTGAACAGAAGTTAGAGTCAGGATTGGTTTCTGCCTTGGCCGCGTGCACGGGCGGCCCCTGCCGCGACGAAAACAAGATTACGATTCTTTACACGCTGCTGGCATTGTCGGAGAGTCGTTGCTCCGAGCACAAAGCTGCGATTCTGGCGAACTCCGATACGTTTAATGCGTCGACTTCTTTGTCGGCTCTTCTTTTCTCCACAGCCGGCGCGTTGGTGAGCTCGGTCGAGGTCGCCGGAGTCCTGTCGGGACTTGCTGCGGTCGCGACGGGGACGCGCGCGGTGGGCAATGACGAGGTGTACGAGAAGACTCTCGTTCCAGCAATTCTGCGCGCGATCGACGAGAACCGCAGTGGGACATTGAATCGCATCGAGTTCAATGTTCAAACGAGATTATCGTCGTACAGCATGCAGGAGATCGCTCGTGACGTCATTGCTCATCATGAGAAATGCTCATTCGCTCAGGGGCTTCAGTATCTCTCCGAGTCCCTCCAGCGGAGCGAGGCTTGTCAGGGCGTGCGCCTTCGCGAAGACGATCTAATCTCGAAGCTGAAGGACTCGCAGACGAACAAAATCGGCACGGCAGCAGATAAGGATTTCCTGGAGAAGCTCTATCTGTCAGACCTGACTCTCCTCCGAAAGAAAAATGCTGACTGCTTCTGACATCGTCTCCCTTTTGGCGGGAAACGGCGACGCGCAGTGCGGCCCTACGGATGCTCGATTTACAGCACGTGGAATTCTCCGGCTCAGCGCGCTCTGTGAGGATGACAGCCGAGGTGAGATGAGGCCGATGGAGAAGGGTGACCTCACCGAGGTACTCGAAGCGATCCGCCAGGAGAACGCGGCGGCGCACGCGGAGACGCGGCGGTACGTCGAAGTCGTTG
>JBHEOL010000224.1:0-3575 GCA_046261635.1 Thermoanaerobaculia bacterium
GAGAAAGATGGCGGCCTCGCGCGAGGGGCGGCCCGGCTCATAGAGGAGCCCGGGGAGGCGGAGGCCGTCGGTCGACCGGAACGTGATGAGTCTGGTTTTCACCCCGGGCATTCTCCATCATCATGAGGCGTATCGCGAACCGGCCCAGAACCGGCACGGTGCTGGAATCGTATCCTCGGAAAGGGGGGAAGTTCGACATGAGGTTCGCCTGGCTGCTGTTGGCCGCTATCGCGGCGATGCCGCTCGCCGCGCAGGACGCCGGACTCACGACCGGCGGGGCGCCTGACTATTCGCGAGAGGCGCTGCGCTCGATCCTGCTGGAGGCGGCGGAAGAAGGGGAACGGGCTCAGCCCGGAGACCCCTTCCGGGACGGCTGGGCCCTCTACTCGTTCAACCTCCGGGGATCGAAGACGACCGTCCGATTCAACCCCTTCATGATGAACTGGGCGAACGCCGGCTCGAACGTGCAGATCCACCCGATCGTCGACCCGTTCGTGATGACCGGCACCGCCGGAAGCGCCCTCTCTCCACGGTCACGCAACCGTTACATGGAGTGGTGGGTCAACCGGAAGCTCGGGTTCGATATCGACCCTCCGGACTAAACCAGGCGGGCGGGACTTTCGCATGGAAGCGCCCCGACGGGTGGCATGCACAAGAACGGTTGCACCCGGGTTTCACTCCGTGTAAACTGAGCGACCTCGACTATGGCACCGCGCAGCATCGCAAACGCGACGATTACGTTCGGTCTCGTGACCGTTCCGGTCAAGCTCTATGCCGCGAGCCAGAGCTCAGAGTCGATCTCCTTCAATCTCCTCCACCAGAAGTGTGGTTCCCGGCTCAAGCAGTTCTACCGCTGCATCGACGAGGAGAACGAAGTCTCCCGCGACGAGATGGTGAAGGGATACGAGTTCACGAAAGGGCAGTACGTCATCTTCTCGGAAGAGGAGCTGAAGGCCCTCGAGCAGAAGACCACCCAGGAGATCGTCGTCAACGAGTTCGTCCCCGCCGAAGCGGTTGATCCCGTCTACTTCGACAAGGCCTATTACCTCGGCCCGGATCGCGGTGGGGATCGCGCTTACCGCCTGCTCGGCGAAGCGATGCGCCAGACGGGGAAGTGGGCGATCGGCACCTACACGGCGCGCGGCAGGGAGTACCTGGTCGCGCTTCGGCCGATCGAGGACGGCCTCGTCATGCAGCAACTCCATTACGCGCATGAGGTCCGGCCCTTCTCCGAGCTCGAGATCGAAGGGGGGGAGGTGCGCGAGCAGGAACTGAAGCTCGCGACGATGCTCGCCGATCAGATTTCTTCGGATGAGTTCAACCCCGACAGCTATCAGGATCAGTCCCACCAGAAGCTCCGGGCGCTGATCCAGCGGAAGATCGAGGGGGAGGACATCGTGGCGCTCCGGGCCGAGGAGCCGAAGGCTCAGGTGATCGACCTGATGGAAGCGCTCAAGGCGAGTCTCTCATCCTCGGGATCGAAAAAGAGCGGAGCGCGCAAGCCCGCGCGACGCGCTCCGCGGACGGAGGCGAAAAAGAGCACGCGCGCCTCCGCCGGCAAGGGCCGCAGCCGCAGCTGAGGGGCTCTCTCCCAGAGGTTCCCTTACAATCGTTCCGGTGAAAGGCTACTCCACACGCGATGCCGCCGCGGCGGCGGGCGTATCGGAATCGCAGGTCCGCGCATACGCGCGAGCCGGCTTCCTCCATGCCTCCCGGGGCCCGCGTGGTCAGCTTCGCTTCACATTCCAGGACGTCGTTCTCCTGAAGGCCGCGGCCGGCCTGATGGCCGCCCGGGTTCCGTCGCGGAAGATCCGCTCCGCGCTCAGGCGGCTGCGCGAGCAGCTTCCAACGGGGCGCCCGATCGCGGCGGTGAGAATCGCCGCGCGAGGCGACCGCGTCGTCGTCCAGGATGGCGGCACCATCTGGAGCCCCGAGGATGGGCAGGTTCTTTTCGACTTCGCCGTTTCGGACCTGGCGACGAAGGTCGCGCCGATGGCGAGGCGCAACATCCGCGAGGCGCGCAGCGACGAGGTCGGCATGACCGCTGACGACTGGTACGCTCTGGGCTGCGACCTCGAAATGACGGATGCGAAGGAGGCGAGGGACGCCTATCGGCGCGCGGCCGAGATCGACCCGTTTCACGCCGACGCTCACGTCAACCTCGGCCGGCTCCTCCACGAGGAAGGAGAGCCCCGCGCGGCCGAAGCGCACTACCGGGTCGCCCTCGCCGCCAGTCCTGATCACGCCACCGCCGCCTTCGACCTCGGCGTCGCTCTCGAGGACATGGCGCGCTACGATGAGGCGGCCGCCTCCTATCGCCGAGCCCTCGAGATCGATCCGGAGCTCGCCGATGCGCATTTCAACCTCGCCGGCATCTTCGAGAAGCGCGGCCGGCGCCAGGCAGCGATTCGTCACCTGAAGGCCTATCGCCTCCTCGTCGAGCAGAGGTGACGGGCAGGAAACGGTTCTGTTTCCGAACCCCGGAGGGTGAAAGATTCCTCCGGAGCAAAGGGTTGTCCCTCGTTCCGCTGAATGGCGGAACTCATCATGTCGACCCAGACCAGACAGGAGCTCTTCTCGATGCTGCGCCTCGCGATGCCGCTTGCGGCCGCCCAGGCGGGCACCCAGCTCATGGGTCTGGTGGACGTGGCCGTCCTGGGGCGCCTGGGCGCCGTGGAACTGGGAGCGAGCGGACTCGGAAACGCCCTCTTTTTCGGAATTGCGATCCTCGGCATGGGGATCGTCATGGGAATCGATCCTCTCGTTTCCCAGGCTCTCGGAGCGCGGCAGGAGGGGCAGGCGCGACGGGTTCTCTGGCAGGGGATCTGGCTATCGAACATCGTCGGCTTCGGCCTGATGATCCCGATGGCGCTCTCTCCGATGATCCTCGCTCCGATGGGGATCGCCGAGCATCTTTCCGAGCCGGCGGCGCTCTACGTCCGGATCCGCATGCTGAGCCTTCCGATGTTCATGATGTTCATCGCGCTGCGCTCGTACCTGCAGGCGCACGGAATCACGCGCCCGATGATCATCGCGATGGTGGTCGCCAACGTGTTCAATCTCGTCGCGGACATCATCCTGGTCTTCGGCGGAGCGGTTCTCCCGGCGTGGACCGGGCCGCTCCGGCATATCCCGGCGTTCGGAGTGGCGGGAGCTGCCGCGGCATCGGTGATCGCGGCGTTCATTCAGCTCGTGATGCTGGCGCTCGCGGTGCGGACGATCCCGCTGAAGGAAGCGACGCCGGAGAAGCTGCGGCGATTCGACCGGCCCCTGTTCACGAGCGGGTTCCGCGTGGGGTTGCCGGTGGGACTTCAGATGGGAGCCGAGGTCGGAGTGTTCGCGCTGGCTGGCGTGCTCGCCGGAAAGTTCGGAGCGGCGCAGCTGGCTGCCCATCAGATCGCGTTGACTCTGGCGAGCTTCACCTTCACGGTGGCGGTCGGTGTCGGCGCCGCGGGATCGGTGAGGGTCGGACGATTCGTCGGAGCGAGAGACCGCGGCGGCGCGCGCATGGCGGGAATGGTCGCGCTCGCGGGAGGAGCGGGCTTCATGACGCTCTCGGCGGTCCTCTTCTGGTT
>JBHEOL010000231.1:0-4863 GCA_046261635.1 Thermoanaerobaculia bacterium
GAACAGCTGTTGCGCTTCCTCCGAGTCCCGCCGGCACCCGAGTCCCCGGCCGGTGGAAACGCCGTGGTCTTCCGCGCTGCACCGAACTTCCTTCGCTACAAGATCGCGCTCTGGGGCCTCGGACAGGTCGGGGCGATCACAGGCCTCGTCTTCGGTCTGCTCACCCTCCGCGCGATGGAAACGCGCCTCGACGGTCTCGTCATGACCGCCGCGAAGATGCTCGAGCTGTTCGGCTGGCTCACACTGCTGGTGCAGATCCCCCTCACCTACCTGATCACACGGCTCGATTTCGAGCTCCGCTGGTACATCGTGACCGACCGCAGCCTCCGCATCCGCGAAGGGATCACCCGGGTCACGGAAAAGACGATGACGTTCGTCAATATCCAGAACATGGCGATCCGGCAGGGTCCGCTCCAGCGGCTCCTCGGAATCGCCGACCTCGAAGTCCGGACTGCCGGAGGCGGCGGGTCGGGCTCTCCCGAGAACGCGAAAAAGCACGGGGAAGACCTGCACGTCGCCTTCTTCCGCGGAGTCGATCGCGCGCCGGAGATCCGGGACCTGATCCGCGAGCGCGTGCGCCGCTACCGCGACGCGGGCCTCGGAGACCCCGACGATCCGGCCGAGGAGCGGGAAGAAGGATCGATCGCCGCCGCGCAGGAGGTCCTGGCAGAGGTGAAGGCCCTGCGAGGGATTCTCGCGAAATAGGCACGACCTGTTTGTGAGAGGGGTTCCATGGGTCCTATGGGTCCTATCCGTCTCATTGGAATACTTTATGCTAATGTAGACATATAGATATCCGAGGGCGACCCCCTCTCACGGAGACCCGATGCCGACGTTCGATTTCACCTGTGACTCCTGTGGCCGCTGCTTCGAGGACATCGTCCCCGCAAGCGCCGTCCCTGCCTGCCCCACGTGCGGCTCGGCCGAGACCCGCAAACGACCTTCCGGGTTCGCCGTCGGGCGAAGCGGCGGAGGAGGCCGCAAGCCCTCTCCCGCGCCGGGCGGCGGCTGAGGCATCGGAAGCTCCCGGTCCGGGAGCTGCTGAAGAAGGTGGCTGGGCCGGCGATCACAGCGCGCCAACCCCCTCCGGCGTCATGATCAGGCTGCGATGCCTTCGGTTCTCGAACGATTGACTGCAGCACGCCGGCCGGGATGGCTCTTCACGGGCGGGTCGAAGCGATGCGCCTTCCAGATCGGCGTCGCCGAACTGCTCGACGAGATCGGCTGCCGGCCCTCGGCGCTTCTCGGCGTTTCGGGAGGCTCGTGGAACGCCGCCGCCATCGCCGTCGGACAGCTGAGCCGTCTGCGGGCGTACTGGCGGTTCTTCAGCCGGATGCCGTACATCGATCTCACGAACCTGTTCCGCGAAGATCACTCACCGTTCATTTTCTCCGAGCTCCACCGCCGCGCCTTCGATCGCTACGTCGGAAAAGACGCTCTTGCCGCCGCACCGACGCCCGTCTGGGTCGCCATCACCCGCCTGAGCGACCGGACCCCGCGGATCGTCGATCTCCGCGAGCATCCCGACCCTTTCGCCGTGATGATGGCCAGCAACTATCTCCCCTTCTACTACACGCATCCGGTGATCCTCGATGGCGAGACTTTCGGCGACGGAGGAATCGCGAACAACGCCCCTTACGAGTTTCTACTCGAGCAGGGATGCGATCTCGTCGTCGTGATCGCACCCGGGGCCGAGGAGGACGGAGGGATCTTTCGAAACCTCGACGATTGGGACCACCAGATCCCCGACACCCTCGCAGAGCAGGTCGTGCTCGTGCGGCCGCGACGTCGCCTTCCGTGCAGCTTCACCGAGAGCCGGTGGGACGCGCTCGAGCTGACGATGAACATCGGCTACGCGCGCGCAAGAGAGATGATTCTCGGGGAGGATCATTCGGCTCTCACCGGGATTCAGGGCGCCGGAATGTCGCCGGTGCTGGGGTTTCTGCGCGCGCAGAGAAGCGCTTCGCGGCTGCTGACCGCCGCCAAGCGAGGTCGGCTGGACGAGGCCGAGAGTGGGACGGCAAGTGTACCCACCGGGACGCATGGCTCCCCGGGCACTCGTGGTGGATGACGAGTCGCTCGCCCTCACGGAACTCTCGTTACCGGCGATCGGATCGCCATCCTGATCTGCCTCCCATGGGACCTCGACGAGGTGGCCACGATCGCCTATGCCGCGGCCTCCCGGATGGCGATCCGCGCCGCGTGAGCGGAAGGCCGCCGGGTTGCATGGTCCGCAAGATCGGGCGATCATGCCGGAAGCCGCCCGCTTCTTCCCTCCCGCTGTCACTTTTCCCGGGGCGGGTGATCGTCCGGAAAAGCCGGGCGCGCCGACGGTTTCGCCCCGCGCGGAACCGCGGTGGAGGATCTGAGATTTGAATGTCATCGGGATTCGCAAGGAAGACAAGAACCGCTGGGAGCGGCGCGCGCCGCTGACTCCGGACCACGTGGCCGAGCTGACCAGAATGCAGAAGGTCGAGGTGATCGTTCAGCCCTCCTCGCGACGGGCATTCCACGATCTCGACTACGAGCGCTCCAGTGCCAGGCTCTCTCTCGATCTCGGGGATGCCGACATCGTCCTCGGCGTCAAGGAAGTGCCCCCGGAGCGGGTCCTCGAGCGGAAGGTCTACGTGATCTTTCCGCACGTGACGAAGGGTCAGGACTCCACCATGCCGATGCTGCAGCGCCTCATGGAGAAGCGCTGCACGCTGATCGACTACGAGCTGATCACCGACCGCCGCGGCCGGCGGCTGATCTTCTTCGGCAGGCACGCCGGCTACGCAGGCATGATCGACACGCTCTGGGCGCTCGGAAGGCGGCTCGCTCACGAGGGGTTCGACACTCCGTTCGAGCAGATCCGGATGGCCCACGCCTACTCGAGCCTCGACGAGGCCCTGCGCGACATCGCGCGCGCGGGCGAGCGGATCCGTCATGAAGGTCTCCCCGTTGGACTCAGGCCGGTCGTGTTCGCCTTCACCGGATCGGGCAACGTGACGCAGGGGGCGCTCGAAGTATTCGACCGACTTCCTTTTTCTCGGATCGAGCCGGAACAGCTGAGGAGCCTCCCCGAAGATCGGGACCGTCCGCGGAACCTCGTGTACAAGACCGTGCTCGACAGGTCGCATCGCTTCGAGCGGCGCGAGGGAGGGGGGTTCGACCCCGAGGAGCTCGCGCGACGCCCGGATCTGTATCGGAGCGCGATCGCTCCGCTCCTCCCTCACATCACGGTGCTGGTGAACGGAGTTTTCTGGGATCCGGCGCAGCCGCGCCTGGTCACCAAAGACGACATTCGCCGCCACTGGGCCGAGGAGAAGCAGCCGAAGCTGCGGGTCATCGGTGACATCACCTGCGACATCGGCGGATCGATCGAGGTGACCGTCAAGCCGACCGAGCCGGGCGATCCGATCTACGTCTGGGAGCCGGCCACCGACGAGATCCGGATGGGAACAGCGGGCGCGGGGCCCGTCGTCCTGGCGGTCGACAACCTGCCATGCGAGCTTCCGATCGAAGCGTCGCAGCATTTCGGAGACAGCCTTCTCGGGTTCGTTCCGGCTCTGGCGCGATGCGACTGGACCCGCGATTTCGAAAATCTCGACCTACCGCCCGAAATCCACAGGGCGATCATCGTCCATCAGGGGGAACTGACCCCGCCCTACCGCTTCCTGGCCACCAGCCTGGAGGCGGCACGCGCGGGGACAAGATCATGAAGCACGTACTCGTTCTGGGAGCCGGCCTCGTCTCGGCTCCGCTCGTCCGCTACTTCCTCAGCTCCTCCGACTGGAAACTGACCATCGCCTCGGACTCCCTGCAGCGTGTCGAGCCGATCATCGCCGAGCGAGCTCGCGCGCATGGGGTCGTTGCCGACCTCTCGAACCGCGCCAGGCTCGAAGACCTGATGCGCGATGTCGACGTGGTCGTCAGCCTGCTGCCGGCGACCATGCTCCCCTACGTCTGCGAGGTCGCGCTCGACGTCCGCAAGCACGTCATCTCGACCTCGTACATCCCTCCGGCCGTGGTCGCGATGCACGAGCGTGCCGTTCAAGCCGAGATTCTGATCCTCGGCGAAGTCGGCTTCGATCCGGGACTCGATCACATGACGACCAGCCGCATCATCCGCCGGCTGAAGAACCGCGGCGGAAAGGTCACGCACTACGCGAGCTGCGCGGGCGGCTTTCCCGCGCTCGACGCGAACAACAACCCGTGGGGTTACAAGTTCTCCTGGAGCCCGCGGGCGGTCGTCCTCGCGGCGCGAAGCCCCGCGAGGTACCTTCGCAATGGTGAGATCGTGGAGATTCCGGGGCCGGAGCTGTTCGCACACTGCTGGCGGCGGGAGATCGAGGGAGTGGGCCTGTTCGAGATTTACGCGAACCGCGATTCGCTCGCCTACATCGAGCCTTACCGGCTGCAGGGAGTTGAAGGGATTTTCCGCGGGACGATTCGGCGCCCGGGCTGGTCTGCAACGATGCACGCGGCCGCAGATCTCGGGCTCTTCGACCAGGAAGAGAAGGCGTGGGAGCCCGGCACCACCTGGCGCGACGTCTTCACGCGCCTCGTCCCGAGCGGCTCCGGATCGACCGTCAGCCGGGTCGCCGACTTCCTCGAGGTCGAGCCCGACTCCGACGTCATTACGCGATTCGAGTGGGCCGGGTTCTTCTCGGACCGGGTCATTGCGGCCCAGAGCAAGTCTCCACTCGATCTCTTCGTCCACCGGCTCGAGTCGCTCATGCACTACCGTCCGGGCGAGAGGGACATGATCGCGATGCAGCACCAGTTCCGCGCCCTCTTTCCCGACGGCCGCATCGAGGACATCACATCGTGGCTCGTCCGCGAGGGGGAGGCGTGGGGCGACAGCGCGATGTCGCAGAC
>JBHEOL010000258.1:0-14181 GCA_046261635.1 Thermoanaerobaculia bacterium
CCGATCCAGTGGATAATGCTCATGACCCGTTCCTCCTGTATGTGGCTCTGCGTACCCTCGTAATCCACGAAAGATACGCGAGAGAGCGGGTCACTCCATCCTATCTACCTGCTGGCACTCCTCCGGAGTGCAGCTCCCGCACAGTGGAAACATCCCTTTGGGCTCGCTACAATCTATCCTTGCCCTCCACGCACACCAGCCTTCACGTGCATGTCGTATTCTCGGCCGAACATCATCGGCATCGCACCTTCCAGGAGGAGTATCGAGCCTTCCTCGAAGAGTGGAACATCCCCTTCGACGAACGCTATCTGTGGTGATCCCCGGCGATCCCGGCCCGCACCGGCAGGATCCGCACCGCGGAGCGGTGCCAGCAGGTAGCCGAGCGAAGCGAAGACTGCCGGTTGACGGCCACGCCCCCCGCCCCCGCGCGCGACGCGCGCGGGGCACCCCGGCAGGGGTGCCAGAATCCGTTTCACCCACGCGGAGACGTCCCCGAATCCGGACCGATTTGCGTCCATTCGACGCGACGGTCCGATACCCATCAAGCCACGGTTGATGAAGCCAAACCGTGGCCACATCCGGCTACTTCCGCAACCTCGTCGTCAAGGCCCTGACCCGGCGCGCGAGGTCGTCCTCCGAACGCTCCCGTTCCCACGGCTCCTTCTCGAGGACGTCGAGGAGCGACCAGAGCGTGCGGTACGACTCGGCGATCTCCGTGTCTGCGCGGTAGAGGGCGTCGGGGTCGAAGCCGTGCGCCCGCAGCAGCTCGCGCGTTTCGTCCTTCATCCTCCGCGGGTCGTCGCGATGCTCGAGAATCCGGCGATCCACCCGCTCGAGGCGCTCTTTCCTCCGGGCCAGCAGCAGCCAGGCGATTCCCCCCGCCAGCACGAGGGCGACGGCGACGATCCAGATCGGGAACTCCTCGCGAGGCTCCTCTGCCGGAGGCGCCACGCTGGCACCGGAGGGAATCGCTCCTGGCGCAATCGCGACGGCCTCCACCGACCGTCCCGCGCAACGGAGCGGCTCGATCCTTCCAACAGTCGGGTCCCACGCCGCCAGCGAGACCGCCGGCATCTCGAATTTTCCAGGGTGGGCAGGGACAACAAGCCAGGTCCACGTGCGTTCCATCTCCACCCGCGTCCTCGCGCGGCGGCGCACCGCCACCGGGCCCTCCTCGATCTGCACCTCCCCTGCTACCGGGGCCTCGAACTGCGGCGGCGCGGCGGCGCGCAGATTCCCGTCCCCCGAAATCGTCGCCTCGAACGTGACCGGCCCTCCGGCGACTCTCTGCGGTGCCGAACATTCGATCGCGAACGACCCGACGAGATCCGATTGCTGCGGGACGGCCGCGACCTGGATCTCCAGCGGCCGCGAGCTCCGGCTGACCGAGCCGGATCCTTCCCTGAGCCTTCCGAATCCGAACGGGTCGATCCTTCGGACGATCCCCGCCCGGATCTCCAGCGGCGGAACGGTGAGCGTCCCCGTCTGGAGCGGGTAGAGAGCGACCTTCCTGATGACCGCCTCGGTCACCAGCCGCCCGCCGATGAGACGATCCCGGCGGTCCCGATCCGACACCGGAATCTCCTCCACCCAGAATCCTTCGAGAGCGGGAAGGTCGACGACGTTGACGTTCGACACGGCCGCCGAAGCCAGCACACTCCACGTGACGACGACCTGCTCGCCGAGAACCACGCGCGTCCGGTCGGCCGCGACGTCGAGCACGATCGCTTCCGCACCCTCCGCGTCGAGCCTTCGCAGCGCGTCCTCCGACCTCTCATCCTCGATCCGGGGCATCACCGTGATCCGCCGCTCCGGGATCCGGATCTCCCGCCCGCCGGCCTCGAACACGATCGGTCCGATGACCGCCACCCCTTCAACTTCTGCCTGAACGATGTAGCGGAGCAGTTTCGTGCGGGTGAAGCGGCCGTTCTCGAGCCGGACTTCACTCATCACCGACGGCTGGCCCAGGAATTCGAGGTTCGTGAGAGGGATCGGAATCCGCGGCACCTCGCTCGCCTCTCCCTCGAGCCGGATCGTCAACATGAAGCTCTCTTTTGCGCGAACGGTCGTGCGACTCAGTTCGATCTCGTTCGCCGCCGTCGCATCGAGAGCGATCAGCATCAGGATCATGGCGAGAGTCGCGCGCATCACCATCCGACCGGACGCCGTCCTTCCGTCTTCCCGCGCCGCATCCTCGACAGCTCCTCGCGCTCCTGCTGGGCGATCGACCTGAGGATCTGCTCCGGCGACATCTTCTCGGGGGACGAATCCTCCTCCTCCCCCCCCGGATCGTTCGGTGTCGAGGAATCGTCGCCCTCCGGCGGCTGCTCGCCGCTTTCGGGCTGCTCCTGCGGCTGCTGCTCGCTCTGATCCTGGTCCTGGTCCTGGTCCTGCTGCTGTTGCTGTTGCTGCTCCTTCTGCTCCTTCTTCCGCAGCGCGATCTCGAGATTTCGCTTCGCGTCGGCCATCGACGGTTCGATGCGAAGACTCTCGGCGTACATCTCGATCGCCTCGTCGAGCCGGTCGGCGCTCAGGGCGACGTTGCCCCGGTTGAAGAGCGCGTCGGCCGCGACCGCCCCTCCCTCCTCGGAGGCCTTCGTCAGTGCGGTGGTCCCCGGTTCAAGCTCGCCGTTTTCGACGAGGGACGTCCCGAGGTTGAAGAACGCGCGCGAGGAATCGACGATCTCGGCGGCGCGCGCGAACAGCTGCGCCGCCGTGGAGGGGTCCTTCTCCTCGAACGCCACGATTCCGTCCCGGGTCAGCTTCTCCGAGTTCGACGATCGAAGAAACGGCAAAGGCGCCGCCGCGAGGAGCATGAGCGAAATCAGGAGGGGCTTCATTCCGCACCTCGATGGATCAGGCTCCCCGCGAAAAAGAGAAGGAACGAGAGCGCGAGGGGCCACTGGTAACGCTCGCTCGGCACTCGCTGCATCGCCTCGTCATCCTCACGCACGTCGCGCCCGGCGGCCTCGAGCGATGACACGGCCTGCGGCTGGAAGGGATTCGAGAGGAAGCTCCCTCCTGTCGCCTCGGCCAGATGGCTCAGAACGGCGGGGTTCGCGGTGGTTCGCACGACCTCGCCGTCCTCGTCCATCAGTGGCTCACCGCCGGGGCCGAACGGGATGAAAGACGGCTCTCCCGAGCCGACGAGGATGGTCGAGACCGGCGTCTGGGCCTCGCGGGCCGCCTCGATCGCGCGCGCGAGAAGGTCGGACTGATCCTCTCCGTCGCTGATCAGGACGATACGCTTCGAGGCGCTCCCGCTTCGCCGCAGTGCCTCGAGAGAGGTCAGCACCGCGGCGCCGGGATTCGATCCGGGGAGCGCGAGCTCTCCCGTCGTGAGTGACGCGGCGAGATCGGCGACCGCTTCCCGATCCGTCGTGAGCGGCGCGACGATCTCGGCGACCGACTCGTACGCGACGAGTCCGACCCTTCCTCTCTCTCTCTCGAGGATCTGTCTGACGAGTGCTCTCGCGGCGCTCAGCCGCGAGACGCCGAGATCCTCGGCAGCCATGCTGTTGGAGATGTCGATCGCGATGACCAGGGCCCCTTCGTCGTGGAGAAGCGGCCGGAGCGTGTGACCGAAGCGCGGACCCGCGAGCGCGAGAAAGCCGAGAGCCAGTGCCGCGGTCAGAAGCCACGGGCGCAGAAGACGCGCCGGCATCCGCTCGCCACGGATGCGGACCGAGAGAAAACTATCGGCACGCCGGCGCCTGGCCCGCTCCCGGACCCAGAGGAACCAGGCGGCGAGCGGGATGGCCGCCAGCAGCACCAGCAGCCGCGTCTCCGCGAAGCTCACGAGGGAAGCCGCATCCACCATGTCTCCCCCATCATCAATGCGAGTGCGATCAGAATGAGTCCAGCGGCGAGTGGCCTCAGCCAGTGCTCGTCGATCACGAGATCGGGCGGCGCGCCGAGCCGGCTCGTCTCCAGCCGGTCGATCGTCGCGAAGACCTCCGCGAGCCCCCTCTCGTCGGTGGCCCGGAAATACTCTCCTCCCGTTTCCTTCGCGAGCGCTCTGAGCATGTCGTCGTCGAGATCGGCGCGGATGTTCTGGTAGACGGTCTCGATCTCGCCGGTTCTCGGATTCTGGACTCTGATCGGGACTGGAACCGGTCCGTAGCTTCCGACGCCGATCGTGTAGAGGCGAATCCCGAGCTGCGCGGCGAGGCCGGCGGCGGTTTCCGGCTCGATCGAGCCGGCATTGTTGACGCCGTCCGTCAGGAGGACGATGACGCGGCTCGTCGCAGGCGAGTCCTTGAGGCGGTTGACCGAAGTCGCGATCGCGGTGCCGATCGCGGTGCCGTCGCCGTGATCGCCGATCTCGGTCGTCGAGAGAACCTCCCGCGCGATCTCGCGGTCGAAGGTGATCGGGACGCGCGTGGCCGCCCGCTGGCCGAACGTGACGATTCCGATCCGGTCGTTGTCGCGGCGGGCGATGAAACTTGCGATCAGCTCGCGCGCCACGGTGAAGCGGTTCCGAGGCTGAAAGTCCTCCGCCCCCATGCTCCCCGAAGCGTCGAGAGCGATGACGATGTCGATCCCGCGCCTCTCCGCCAGCATTTGCTGCACCTCCTGAGGCCGCGCGAGCGCGACGACGAGGAGGGCGAGTCCGGCGATCTCGAGAAAGAAGGGAAGAGCGAGCGTCGAAGAAGCGAGGGTCCGCCCATCGTCGATCAAATCCACCGAGGAAAACTCGAACGATCCTTCCCTCCGGTAGCGGTCGCGGATCCACAGCCCCACCCGGATCGCCAGCGGAACGAGAAGGAGCAGCCACAGAGGAGAGCCGAGCTTCACCGCCCCTCCCCCCGGTCGAGCGCCGCGAGTTTCCGCGCCGAGTCGACCAGTTCGCGCGTCTCGATCTCTGGGGCGCCATGCGTGGAGAACTTTTCGAGGTCGGCCTCGAGCAGGATGGTGTCGACGGTGGCTCGAAGCTCCTCGCGGACGCGGGCGCGCCGGAGAGAACGTCGCAGCTCGCTGCTCGTCAGCTCCCGCCCCCACGCGTCGTCGACTCTGGCCAGGAAGTTCCGGGCCGCCTCTCCGATCGCGATGCGCGACTCGACCGGCGGCAGCCCGGCGGCGGCCTCGAGCGCGCGAATCAGCTCCCTCGAGGGAGCGATCCGCTCCCGCACCGGGGCCGCTGCGACCGGCCGCGGACGACGCGCGAAGACGAGCGCCCAGAGAGCGATCATTGCGAGAGCCGCGATTCCGAGCGCGCCCCAGGCGATGCGGTTCGCGGCGAGGGCCCGCGGCGGCCGGATCGGTGCCGGCTGCAGCGTGTCATCCTCCTCGAGAGTCGACACGATCTCGATTGCCAGCTCGGGAATGACCACCTCCCGCACCCCCGCCGAGAGACGCGCAGCGACCTGCAGCGGACCGGGATGGAAGCTGCGAATCACCGCGCGGTTTTCCTCGGTGCGGACGATCTCGTACGCCTCGGACCGGGCGATCTCCACCGCTCCGGCCGCCTGCGGAAAGGTCAGCGTGATCGGATCGCCGACGGTCGGGCGCGCGGGCGTGATCCATACCTCCATCTGCGCCGGCGCGATCGCCAGAAGAAGAGCGAGAGGGAGAAAGCTCACCGCCGGCGCCCCCTTCTCCGGATCCGCGAATCGAAGAACCGGATGAGCGCCCTCTCGTAAGGTTCGCCGGTCGAGAGGGAAACCGCGTCGATGCCCCGGCGGCGGAGCGAGGCGATCGCCTGGGAGCGAATCAGCTCCCCCCGGGCGGAGGCGCTCCGCAGATCGACGCTGCGCCCTTTGCCCGTCTCGCGGTCGACGAGCCGGACGATCCCGTGCTTCGGCAAACGCCGCTCGCGCGGATCGTCGAGGGCGAGCGCGACCACGTCATGGCGAGCCGCCAGGGGCTCGAGTAGCGCGGGCGCATCGGCATCGAGAAAATCGGAGATGTAGATGATGACGCCACGCTTGATCATCACCCGGCGGATGAATGCGCTCGCCGCGCGGAAGTCGGCCGCGCTCCCTCCCTTTTCGGCGTCCGAGAGGATCCGGCCGACGATCACTTCGATCTGGCGCCTTCCGCGACGCGGCGGGATGTAGCTCCGCACCGCGCCGTCGAAGGTGAGAAGGCCGATCCGGTCGCCGTTCTGGAGCGCGGCAAACGAGAGGATGGAAGTCAGCTCGGCAGCGAGATCCGACTTGCGGCGGTCGATCGAGTCGAAGCCCATCGATCCGGAGAGGTCGATGGCAACGAGAACCGACAGATCGCGCTCCTCGACGAACTGCTTGACGTGGGGCACGCCGCTGCGCGCGGTGACGTTCCAGTCGATCGTTCGGATGTCGTCACCCGGCAGGTACTCGCGCACCTGGTGAAACTCGATGCCGCGGCCGTGGAAGGCGGCGTGATACTGCCCTGCGAATCCTGCCCGGACCAGCCGGGCGGTGACGATCTCGAGCTCCCGCACGCGGCGTCTCGTCGCCACCTCGGCCCGATGGGGCAGCCTCGGCCGGAAGATCTGGATCATGGAACCTGAACCGCAGCCAGCACCCGCGCGAGGAGGTCGTCGGCGGTGACTCGGTCGGCCGCGGCTTCCCAAGTCAGGATGAGTCGGTGGCGCAGCACGTCGGGCACAACCTCTTTCACGTCTTCGGGAATGACGAAGTCACGTCCCTCGATGAAGGCATGTCCCTTGGCGACGTGGGCGAGCGCGAGCGTGGCTCGCGGCGAGGCGCCGAACTCGATCATCGGAGCGACGGCGGCGAGGCCGTGATTCCCCGGGTTGCGCGTGGCGTCGACGAGCTCGACGACATAGCGCGAAATGCGCTCGTCGACGTGCACCGAGGCGACCAGGGAGGAGACGCGCCGGATGCCTTCCTGGGAGATGACGGTCTCGATCTCGGGCGCCGTGCGGACGGGATCGAGATAGAGCTGAAGCATCTGCTGTTCCTGTTCGCGGCCGGGATAGCCGACGAGCAACTTCATCACGAAGCGGTCGAGCTGGGCCTCAGGGAGAGCGAAAGTCCCCTCCTGCTCGATCGGGTTCTGCGTCGCGACCACGACGAACGGATCGGGGAGCGGATAGCTCGTGTCGCCGATCGTCACCTGCCGCTCCTGCATCGCCTCGAGCAGCGCGCTCTGGACCTTCGCCGGCGCGCGATTGATCTCGTCGGCCAGGAGAAAGTTGGCGAAGATCGGACCGAGCCGCGGCGCGAATCCGCCGCCGGCCGGGTCGAAGATCTGCGTTCCGGTGATGTCGGCGGGCAGCAGGTCCGGCGTGAACTGGACACGCTTGAAGCTCCCGTCGACGGCTCCGGCCAGCGTCTTGACGATCAGCGTCTTCGCCAGCCCGGGAAGCCCCTCGACCAGGACGTGACCGCGGATCAGGAGCGCGATCAGAAGACGGTCGATCGTCTCCTCCTGCCCCACGACCGCTTTCGCGATCTCACGACGGACGCGCGCGAGAGCCTCGTGCCCCGCGATGATCAGTTCCCTGGTTTCCACTTCGGCGCTCACGCGTCACTCCCCGAGGTGCGGCTCGAGCTTCTTGCGGAATTCCTTCTCGGAGACGGCGCCGACGATCCGCTCCACCTGCTGCCCCTGCCGGAAGACCAGGAAGGTCGGAACGCTCATCACGCCGTTGCGGGCGGCCAGCGAGGGATCCTGGTCGATGTCGACCGTATAGACGCTCAACTTTCCGTCGAACTCGTTCGCCAGCTTCTCCACCAGCGGCATCATCGTCTTACACGGGCCGCACCACTCGGCGCTGAAATCGACAAGCACGGCTCCGTTCGAAACGGCCCCGTCGAAATCCTGTTCTCCGATCTGCTTCATCAATTGGGTATCCTTTCCCTGCGAGTTCGGGTGATCGTGGAAGTGGTAATCCTTTTGCGTCCCCGGTTAATTTCTCATGGCTCATCGACCTCAAAAGAAGTGGGGACAGAATTTTCTCCGCAACCGCGGCGCCGTGGAGCAGATCGTTGCGGCGCTCGAGGCCCCTCCCGCGGCGCTGGTGCTCGAGATCGGCCCGGGAAAGGGCGCCCTGACCGAAATTCTCGCCGGGATGCCCGTCGAGGTCCGCGCCTGGGAGATCGATCCCGCCCTCGCCGCCGCGCTGTCAGAGAAGTTCGCGGACACTCCGGTCGAGATCGTCGAGGCCGATGCGACCGAAGCCGAGCTCCCCGATCGCCCGTTCTGGGCCGTCGGGAACCTCCCGTACAACGTCGCTACCCCGATCGTCCGCCGCGTGATCGCCTCCCCGCACTGGCGCCGGGCCGTCTTCATGTTCCAGAAGGAAGTCGGCGACAAGCTGACCGCGTCGCCCGGAGATCCCGATTACGGCTTCCTCACGCTCGTGGTCGGGCTGAGGGCCGAGGTGAAGAGGCTGATCCAGCTCTCGCCGGGATCGTTCTTCCCGCGGCCGAAGGTGCACAGCACGGTCGTCCGGCTCGATCCGATCCAGAGGGACCTTCGCTCGTCGATCCCGGAGGTCGAGAGCCTCGTCTCCGTCTCCTTCCGCATGAGGCGAAAGACGCTGCTCAACAACCTGATCGGATATCGGGAGATGACGAGGGAAGAGGCGACGGAAGCGATCGAAGCGGCCGGCCTGGATCCGCGTCAGAGGGCCGAGACGATCCATCTCGACGAGTTCGACGGGCTCGCCGCCATCATCGCCCGACGATCCGGCCCCGCGACGAGCCAGCCGGCTTGACCACGCGGATCGCGCCCGTGAGCGCGGCCTGGACCCCGCCGTTCCTCGCCACGATCACGACCGAGCCCGGTGTCGCGTCCTTGTCGACTCGGAAGGTCGCCCAGAGATAGTTCGGGCCGAAGCGGAAGTCGCCCGTCCGATGGAAGCCGGGATTCAGCACCTCGAACTCGGTCAGGCCGCCGACGATGCCGTCGCCCCCGACCGCGATCCCAATCTCACGCCCCGCGGTGATCGATGCCACCGTGGAGCCGAGGCGGATCTCGGTCGAGTTCGGAGCGAAGGCTCCGATCCAGCGCGGATTCAAATCGTCGGGGATATCGCTCACGCGGATCTCGACCCCGTTGATCTGGCTCCCCGCATGAACCCGCATCGGTGCGGAGAACTCGGTGCGGAAGCTGCTGATGGCTCGCTCCCGCCAGACCCCGGCGAGATTCTTCTGCTCGACCGGTCCGTCGAGAGGCTCGGCGTACAGCCGGTATTCTCCCGCCGGAATCCCCTCGAGAGCGAAAATGCCTCCCTCGCCGCTGAGCGTGCTCGCGATCGGCGCCCCATGCACGTCGACCGCAACGACCTGCGCCCCGAAGACGCCGCCGCCCGGAAGGCGAACCTCACCGCGGATCGCGCCCGCTCCCTGCTTGCCGGGATTGCCTGGATAAAGCGCCGTCAGGGCCACCACGTCGTCGCTGTCCAGCCCCCCCAGATCCTCGGGGCCGACCCACGGATACATCACGGACGAGACCACTCCCGAGTGATCGAACCCGAGCAGGTGTCCGATCTCATGCTGAACCATCGTCCGCAGTCCCACGCTTTCCCGCACCGTGGCGGGGTCGATCTGAATGTCGACTTCCAGGAGCTCGCCCGTCTTCTCGTCGAACCAGGTCGTGGTGAAGGCCAACATCCCGCTCGACTCGAACATCTTGTCGGCGATGGTGACGAGATTCACCCCGTCGCGGCCCGCGGAAGCGTCGGTCATCCCGGCGCTCGTGAAGGAGACGCCGCCACCCTCGACGTTCTCCCAGACGTCGAACGCGCTTCGGATCAGAGCCTCCCCGAGGGGAAGCCCCTGGGCGGCGCGGTTCCCGACCGCGATCGGAATGGGAAATGACGCCTGAGACCACGCGAGCGCGGTCGGGCCATTCTGGAGCTCATACGTGAGCCGGACGGATGAAAAGCCGCTCGCCGGGACGAGAAGAAGGAGAACCGCGGGGATGAGTGTGCGCATAGGGGCCGTCTGGAAGACAGTTATTAGCAAACGAGGAGCCAGAAAGAAAGGGACGAGGGGCGAGGGGCGCCCTGGAGCGCGGGGCTGGGGGAACACGGCCACCAGCTGGGCTTGCTGTTGCTTCCCTCGCCCCTCGTCCCTCGCCCCTCGCCCCTGTTTCTCCTCACACTACGGCTACGAGATCGATCTCCACCGGGACGCCTTTCGGGAGGTCGGCGACGGCGACGGTGCTGCGGGCGGGCTTGTGCCCGCCGAAATACTCGGCGTAGACGCCATTGAGGGTCTGGAAGTCGGACATGGACTTGAGGAACACGGTCGCCTTGACGACGTTGGAAAAGCTCGCTCCACCGCTCTCGAGCACGGCCTTGAGGTTCTCGAAGACGCGCCGCGTCAGGGTCTCGAAGTCCCCCTCGACGAGCTCGTTGGTGGCCGGGTCGAGGGGAATCTGCCCCGATGTGTAGATGACGTTGCCGCTGCGAACGGCCTGGGAGTAGGGACCGATGGCGCCAGGAGCCTTATCGGTAGCGAGAAACTGCATATCAACCTCCAGCAAACAAGGATGTTCCCGCCTCAATGCGCGGTCGTGCTTTCCGTTATAATTCACCCCAGTCCGCAATTCCATCAGAGAGTGATCGCGATGGGCTCGCAGCCCTCCCCCCCCCGGGAGGACACTGGCGGAGGGGATCGGGAACACGTTCCTCTTCGCGTGCTGCGGTGAGTTGGCGGTCAAGGAGCCAGAGCTTGAGTGACTACCCAGGCAATCCTGCTCTTCCCGGCGAGGTGAAGCAGCGGGTTCTTTCCACGTTCCGGCAAACTCTTGGTCTCTACGACCAGGGGCTGCTCGATGACGTCGTGGTCGGATCGGAGTTCATCCTGAAAATGGACCCCATGTTCGATCCGGCGAAAAAGCTCATGGAGAAGGCGCGCAACCCGGCGGCGAAGGTCGACCTGGCGGCGCTCGCTGCGATCACGGGAGCAGGGAGAGAGCCCGGCGTGCCGAACGAGCCGGACGAAGCGGCCGTGATCGAGCAGGCGCGCGAGGCGATGGCCTCGCGGGACTGGTCGCGGGCGGCAGATCTCGCCTCGGGCATCCTTCGGCGGGACATGACTCATGGCCAGGCGCAGCAGATCGCCGAAGAGGCGCGCGAACGGATCGAAGCCGACCCGTTCGTTCAGCAGTTTGCGTCCAAGGCGCGGCAGCAGCTCGGAAGGGGCGACTCGGCCGGGGCCCGTGCCACGATGGAAAAGGCCCGGTCGCTCGACGCGGATCATCCGCTCGTGGCGGAGGTCGAAGGGGAAGTTGCCCGGGCGGCGGGGACGCCGTCGTTCGATCCCGTCTCCGCATTCGGAGCCGCGGAAGAAGCGCCCGCCAAGGCGTACGACTTCGGCACGTTCACTCCCGAGAGCCCGGCAGCACCGAAGCAGGACGAGCCGGCGACAGACGACTTCTCCTCATCCGACTCCTCGTTCGTGGTCGATGGCGATTCGGCCGGCTCGGGCAGCTCTTCGAGCGCCCCCGCCAGTGATTTCGGTTTCACCTTCGAGGAGGATCAGGCCGAGGGGCCCGAGATCACCATCGGAAAGACCTCTCCCGGCCTCGGTGGCTCGGTGCAGGAGGCGGCCGAAGCGTCGAGCAGCGATACGTTCGATTTCTCCACCGCGGCGGTCGACATCTCGAGCAACGACCAGAGGAAGATCGACAGCTACCTCGCTCAGGGCGACGAGGCCTACGCCGCCGAGGATTATCAGAAAGCGATCGATCTCTGGTCGAGGATCTTCCTGATCGACGTCACCAACGATCAGGCGTCCGAGAAGATCGAGAAAGCGCGCACGAAGAAGATCGAGATCGACCGCCAAGTCGACGATCTCGCCGGTGAAGCCGTCATCGCTCTCGAGAAAAAGGACACGGCGAAAGCCCGTGATCTCTATGCGCGGATCCTGGCGATCGACCCGGGCAATGCCAGCGCGCGCGAGCAGCTCGACACGATCGGCGCATCTCCTGCTGCGCCTGCAGCAGCGGCCGCGCCGGGAGAAAGCGCCCCGGCGGCCCCGGCGACACCGGCGACACCCGCGCCGCCCGCGGCCCCGAAGGCCCAGCCTCATCCCTTCGACGACAACTTCTTCCTCGACGAGCCGGCGGGACAGGACGCGGACATCCTCACCTCTCCGGGCGCCGACGCCGATTTTCCGGACGATGAGGAAGACGCAGCTCCGGCCCGAAAGACGACCAGGCCGCGGCCGGCCACCGCGCCGCCGCGCTCGCGCGCAATGCTGTTCGCGATCGTCGGACTCGTCGCTCTTCTCGGGGTGGGCTTCGGCGTCTGGAAGGTGTTTCTCTCGAGCGACGAGCCGGCCGTCACCGCCGGCTCCAACGCGCTCACCACGGCCGCGCGCCTGGCCGAGGCCGGCCAGCTCGATCAGGCGATCTCCACGCTCCTGGCCATCCCGGCGGGGCATCCCGATCACGACGAGGCTCTCGCCATGGTCGCCGAGCTCCGCGCCCTCAAGGCGCAGAACAGCGGGATGATCGGCGGCAGACCGGCCACCGAGGTGTTCAACGAAAGTCTCGAGCGCGCCAACGCCGCATTCGCAGCACACGATTACGTCGCGGCGAAGGCTGCCCTCGAGCAGGCGGCCGCGATCCAGCCGCTGCCTCCCGACGCGAAACAGCTCTACGACCGGGTGAACGTGCAGGCTGCACAGTTCGAGAACGCCCTCAACCTGTTCCGCAGCGGCGACTATCCCGCTGCGATCGCGGCCTCGGAAGCGATCCTCCAGCAGAATCAGGAGAACGCCAACGCCCGCGACCTCATCTCCCGGGCGCGGTTCGACATGGGCGTCCAGGCGCTCCAGGAGGAACGGCTCCAGGACGCGATCGTCCAGTTCGACGCGCTGCTCGCAGCGAATCCCGATGACGAGCTCGCGCGCCGTGCCCGGGAGCTCGCGATCCGCTACGACGGCACGAACAAGGACCTCCTCTACCGGATCTTCGTGAAGTATCTCCCGCTGCGCTGATGACCCGTTTCGACGAGATCGACCTGCTCCAGGAGCCGGCGCCCGACGCCAGACCGCCCTTCAGGCGCACCCCCGCACGGAAGGGGGGCGCCTCTCGTCTCCCGCGGGAGCCGGGCGAACCAGAGCCGGACTCGGCCCCCAGGAGCGCGCCGATCCTCAAGCGGATGCTCGCGTTCCTGACCGACCTCTCTCTTTTCGCCGCTCTCGCCCTCGCACTCTCCCCTCTCCTCTCGCAGCGCGCGACGCTCGCCGACACGCTCGCGCACGCATGGCCCGCCGTTCTCGGCCTCGCGGGATTCCTGCTGCTTCTCTCGCTCTATTACTTCGCCGGATGCTGGACCATCTGGGGAAAAACCATCGGCGGCACCATCTTCGAGACCGCGATCATCGATTTCGACGGAGGGCCGATCGAGCTCGGCGCCGCCACGAAACGGTGGGCCTCGACTCTCCTTTCGCTCGCCATCGGAGGAGTGGGCTTCCTCCCCGCCCTCTTTCCCCCCGGACACCTCTCGCTGCCCGACCGGATGTCGGCGAGCCGGGTGGTCAGGGACGCGTGAAGGCAAGGCAGAAGGTCAGAAGGCAAAGCAGAAGGTCAGAAGGCAAGGCAGAAGGCAGAAGGCAGAAGGCAGAAGTAAAGGCGAAAGGCAAAGGCACCCTCGGCAGGATGTGCACCGCGGAGCGGTGCCAGATGGTAGCCGGGCGGTCGAGCGAAGCGAAGACCCCCGGTTGCGGCAAACCCCAAAAAAACGCCCCGCGCGCGAAGCGCGCGAGCACCCCGGCAGGGGTGCTGGAATTGGTTCCGCCCGTACGACGAACGTTCCGGAATCCGGGATGTGTCGCGTTCCGCCCGTGCGACGAACATCCCGAATTCCGGGATGGTTTGGGGTCCATCCGATGCGTCGTTCCGGCACCCCTCCGGGGTGCGGCGGCGCGCTTCGCGCGCGCCCGGGGGGTGGGGGGGCGGGGGCAGTTTACCGGGGGTCTTCGCTTCGCTCGACCGCCCGGCTACCTTCTGGCACTCCTCCGGAGTGCGGTTCGCGCGCAGAGAGACGGCTTCTGACTTTGCTTCTGACTTTGCTTCTGACTTTGCTTCTGACCTTGCTTCTGACTTTGCTTCTCACTTTTCTTCTGGCTTCTGGCTTTCAACTTCCAGCTTCGCCTTTTCTTCTGGCTTCTGGCTTCTGGCTTCTGGCTTGTCTCTATTCTGGCTTCTGGCTTGTCTCTACTTCTGCCTTCTGCCTTCTGACTTCTGCCTTGCCTTCACGCGTCCCTGACC
>JBHEOL010000264.1:0-8598 GCA_046261635.1 Thermoanaerobaculia bacterium
GTGTTCATCTTCTTCTCGAACATCTTCGGCCTCTTCTATTTCCTGCAGCCTCCGACCGCGAACATCAACACGACGTTCGCGCTGTCGATCTCCGCATTCCTCTACTACAACTGGCAGGGGATCCGGGCGCAGGGGCCGGGACAGTACGCGAAGCACTTCATGGGGCCGGTCTGGTGGCTGGCGTTCATCATGTTCCCCATCGAGCTGATCGGCCACTTCGCGCGCATTCTCTCGCTCGGAATGCGCCTGTTCGGCAACATCACGGGTGAGCACACGGCCACGGGGATCTTCATGGGGATGTTCCCCCTGGTGCTGCCGTGGGCGATGATGGCGCTCGGGATCTTCGGGGCGCTGCTTCAGACTTTCGTATTCGTCATGCTGACGATGGTGTACATCGGCGGGGCTGTGACCGCTGAGGAGCATTGAGACTTTTGAGGAAGATCGGAATCGGAAGTTCCGTAAAGGAGGAGTCGTGGTGAATAGAATGAAATCGATCATGTTCGTCGCGCTGCTGATGCTGGCGGCGACGGCGGCGTTCGGGCAGGAGGCGGTACAGACCGCACCGACCCAGGCCGGAGGCGTGCAGTGGGGGCTGATCTCGGCGGCATTCGTGCTCGGGATCGCGGCCGCCGCGGGCGCCATGGGTCAGGGGAAGGCCGTCAGCGCGGCCTGCGAGGGCATCGCGCGGAACCCCAGCGCGGCCGGCGCGATCCGTCTGGCGATGATCATCGGCCTCGCGCTGATCGAGTCGCTCGTCATTTACGCGCTCATCATCGCGTTCATCGCCGTCAACAAGTAAGCGCGGCGCTTCGCGCCGACAGAAAGCCCGGCCTTTCGGCCGGGCTTTTTGTGTCTAGGGGTCTGGGGGTCTAGGAGTCTAGGGGTCCCCCTCTCCCCAGCCCTCTCCCCGCAAGCGGGGAGAGGGAGCATGGTCAGCGCTGGTCGAGGGGTCTCGTCTCGTCTCCTCGCGAGGCATGAAGACGTCCTAGAAGTCCTATCGGTCCCATCCGTCCCATCCGTCCCATCGGTCCCATCGGTCCCATCCCCCCCGGCCCCCCATCCCGCCCCAGCGGGCGCGGTCCTTGCTGACGAGCACGGCTGGAGGTCTCCACACGTGAACTGGTTCAATCTCTCGCTGGTCGGCTGGGTCGTTCTCATCATCGCGATCGGGATCGCGGCGTATCTTCTCGGCGCTCCGCCGGTCTGGATCGCCGTTGGCGCGCTGGCGCTCATCGGGCTCGGCATCATCGCGTCGGTTAAGAGCTCGAAGCCGCGCGTCTGACGGCGCCACAGGCAGCAACGAAAAAGAGCCGGCTCGCGCCGGCTCTTCGTGCTGGTGTCGGATTCGGGATCAGCGTTCGGCGAGCCGGCGCTTGAGCGCATCGACCGCGACGCCCGCGGTGACCTTGCTGTCGAGCGCGATCGCCTTCGCCTCGCTCCACTCCCCACCTTCGTAGACGAGGTAGCGGACCTTCTCCCCGTCGACGGTGTAGAGCATCAGCGAGGTCGGGTCGAGCGGGTGCGGGACGACCGTGGTCGTGGAGTTCGCCGCGATCGCTTCCACCGGCGCCGGGATCTCGCCGCGGCGCACGCCGATCGGCATTCTCAGAACGCCATTCGCCGCGACGGGAACGAGGTCCAGCCGGTACATGCGATTCATCTCGCGATCGCCGAAGACGACGTCGGCGCGATCGAGTGCCGGACTCGCCGCGATCGTCGGAAAACGCAGAAGCCCGCTGTCGAACGTCTCGGGGGCCACGATCGGCTCGAGGTTGCGGCCCGTCCCGAGGACGTCGACGAGATTCTCGATGGCGACGATCCTCGCCGTGCCGGCAGTGATCTGCAGGAGCGCGTATCGGGCATTCTGGTCCCACCCGTTCGTGTCCCACCAGACCGCGTGCACCGCCTGGATCGAGTCCTTCCGCTTCGATTCTTCACCGTCGATCTCGACGGTGTTCTCCGCGTACTTGGTGATCGCGATCTGCAGGTTCGCGCGGTCGCGGAAGACGCCGAGGTCGAGCGAGGTTGTCTCGCCGAACTCGCCGTTGCGATACGACGTCAGAAGGATTTCGCTGGTCGTGATCTGGGGCGCGCGCACCCAGAGGATGAAGAGGGTCTCGGTGGAGGCGTCGTACGCGAGAGCCGGCTGGGAGTTCTCCCCCTCGCCGGCGGAGGCGGGGATCAGATGGGACTCGGTCTCCTCGCCGCGGGTGATCTTCAGAGTCAGCCCGGAGCGGCGGCCGGTCTCGTCGCCGATCTCTTCACCCGAGACGCCGGCGACCAGGTACACGGTGCCGTCGGGAGCGACGAGCAGATCGTTCCCCTGCTGGCTGCCGAAGCCGGCTGCCGCGAGAAGCGCGAGAAATGCGAAGGCGCAGAGGAGTCGATTCATAGTTTGAAGTTCACGATCTTCCGGAGGTCGATTGCAAACAGCAGGTTCCGGAGTTCAGGAAAATCTGGGTAGTACGTCGCGAGCTGGTTGAAGTGGTGCTCCGCGCCGGCGATGTCTCCGAGCGTGTACGCCACCTCGCCGAGCAGGTAATGGCCATTGCGGATTTGACGGTCCTCGGTCGCATCGCGAAGGCCGATCTCCCCATGGATCCGCGCCTCCTCGAGCTTCCCGAGCTCGAGATAGCCGAGGCAGAGGTCGAGCTGCGATTCCGCGGCATACGCCTGGCCGTCGCAACTTTCGAACATGTCGATCGCACGGTGAAGCAGAAGGATCCCCTCGGCGGGATTCTCGCCGATTACGGCGCAATAGCCGAGGTTCTGTGTCGCAAACGCGGTCCAGAGATGAGCTTCCTGGGCGCTGACCACGGAGAGAACGACGGGATCCGCGAGCAGTGCCAGAGCACGCTCGTAGAAGCCGATGGCTTGTCCGGGACGCGAGTCGAACACACAGAGGTTTCCGAGCTCGTTCGTCGTGACCACGCACAGGCGGTGGTCCTCGGCTTCCTCGGCTGCTTCCCGCGCGATTTCGAGGTAGAAGAACGCCCGCCCGAAGTCCTTCTCGTTCTCGAACTTGGCCGAGAGAGTGTACGCCGCGAGCCCGCGCAGCGACGGCCGCCGCATGATGATCGCGGGGAGCGCCTGCACTTCCGGCGTCGCCCTCGGGAGCGCGACGTGGACGCTCGCCTTGTGGATCGTCAGCAGGTCCCGCGTTTCGTCGTCGTCCGTCAGCGCCAGCGCGCGGTCGAAATACGGGAGCGCCTCTTCGAGAGAGCTCGCGTAATAGAGGCGCAACCCTTCGCGCCGCAGTTCTTCGACCGTACTCATCTCACTGCTCATCGTCACCCTCGCCCCCACCCTCCTCATCGAGATCGCCTTCCTGCAGGCGCTTGAACTCGATGAAGCTTTCGACTTCCTTCTGCGCGGAAGGGGAGAGGCGGCGGTACTTGTCGATCACGCCGTGCTCCGTCGCCCCGTCCTCGAAAAACTCTCCGATGGAGATGTTGAACGTCTGCAGGACCCGCAGGAGAGTATCCAACCCGACTTTATACTCTCCCTGCTCCATCCGCGAAAGGTCCGACTGATGGATTCCGATCCGGTCGGCGAGCTCGGTCTGCGTCAGCTTGCGCTGGCGACGGAGCTGCCGGATCTTCCGGCCGACGAGTTCTACCTGTGCGGGCCTGCTCATGCCGGTTCCGTTGACACTTTATGCTACCACACAATAAACTCGCCCGACGTGTCCACTCCCGCGGCGCCCGCCGCCGGTGCCGCCCGTCCCATCACCGGCGGATTCCGGAATCTCCACCTTCTCCTCGAGCTCGTCCGCCGCGACTTCTCGATGCGCTTCACAGGCTCGGCCCTCGGCGTTGCGTGGGCCGTCCTCCAGCCCCTCAGCCTCGTCGTCCTCTATTGGTTCGTGTTCACCCGGATCTTCAAGATGGGGAAAGCCGGGTTGGGAGCTCTCCCCGAGGGGATGGCCGGGGGGAGCCAGGGGTACGTCTACTTTCTGATCTGCGGCCTGATCGCCTGGCTCGGCTTCAATGAAGGGGTGATCCGGGGGGCGACGAGCATCGTCGACAACGCCGCTCTCGTTCGAAAGCTGACCTTCCGGAGCGAGTTGCTCGTCCTGGTCCCGAACATCTCGGCCATCCTGTTCGAGGTCATCGCGCTGACGCTCTTCACCCTCTATTTGGCGCTGCAGGGGGGATCGCTCTGGAGTCTCTGGCTCCTGCCGTTTGCTCTGGTGATCCAGCTCGCGCTCCAGGCCGGGCTCTCGTGGATCCTGGCCGCCACGCACGTTTTCTTCCGCGACGTCGTTCAGATCCTCGGATTCGCTCTTTCGGTCCTCTTCTATCTGAGCCCGGTTCTCTACCCGACAACCTTCTGGCCACCCGCCGCGGCGAAGATCCTGGCCTGGAATCCCCTCACCCCGCTCCTCGGTTTGTTCCGCAGTGCGGTACTCGCCGCGCCGTTACCTTCGTTCGCATCGATCGTATTCCTTCTGATCGTCGCGCTCGGGGTCCTGGCGTTCGGCCTCGGATTTTTCCGCCGCGCGCAGGCGAGTCTCGCCGATCTGATCTGACCTCGTTCTTAGGAGATCCCCGTAGTGGCCATGAAAACTGCAATCGTGCTTTCCCTGATCCTCGCGCTCGCCATCCCCTGTTTCGCACAGCAGGCGCAGACCGAGGCGCCTTCCCCTGCACCCCGAGGCTGGAGCGAGGCCAATCCGCCGGTCTGGCTCGCGCCCGAAGATCACCCGCCGCTGCTGTACCAGGACGAAACTCCGGAAGAGCGGATGAAGCGCAACGGAGTTACGGAAGATCCGGGGACCGATCCGGAGCCGGGGCGAATCTGGGTTCGCGGCGGCCAGCGGTTCACGATCGAGCAGTTCCCGCGTCCCTACGCCGTCTACTACAACCAGCCGCGTGGGAAGGTGCGTCCGCTGCGGGCCGTGAACAGCGCGGCCGACATCTATCACGAGAACGAGGAGTTCGTCTGGGTATGGCTCGAAGCGCCGGACGAGAAACCGGAGGCAATCGTCGCACCGACCGTCCGCGAGGCGGACGGGGGCGACGTTGACGTCGAGGAGGCGCCGGATGAGGCGGCTGCTCCGGACGAGCGCGCGGCGTCCCAGGTCGACGAGGCGATGTACGTCGAGATGAACGCGAAGAACCGCGCGTACCTCGAGAGTCTCAAGAAAGAGTTCGCGCTCGTCGTTCCGCCCTCGGCCGACACCGTGCTGCGCTTCGAGGAGAGCTCCAAAGGGCTCCCGACGAGCGGCTCGTGGCGAAATGGCCTGGACGTGGCCGACATGAACGGGGACGGACTTCTCGACATCGTCCTTCCTCCGCAGCGCGGCGGCGCCGCGTTTCCCACGATCTATCTCGGTACCCCGGAAGGCGAATGGAAGCCATGGCATGACGCCCGGTGGCCCAGCGCCTTCAACTACGGCACCGTCGCCGCCGGGGATCTCAACGGCGATGGGAAGATCGACCTGGTGCTCGGATCTCACCTGTTGACCGTCAACGCTCTGCTCGGAAACGGGGCTGGACGGTTTCGCATGGCGAGCGAGGGCCTCCCGGAACGCTTCGCGACGCGACGCGTCGTGCTCGTTGATGTGGACGGGGATGGAGACCTCGATATTTTCGCGTTGAGTGAAGGGGCGACCGTCGGGTCAGGGGCGGAGCGCGGCAGCCGGCTGCGGCTCTTTCTCAACGACGGAAGCGGCGAGCGCTGGCAGGAGATCGAGGTCGCCGAGACCGGACGCCAGGTCGGCGGTGACTGGATGACGGCGGGGGATTTCAATGGTGACGGCCGGGTCGACGTCGCAGGGTCGAGCATCTTCTTGAGCGGGCCGGATCTCGTGTACCTCCAGCGCCAGGGGGGCGCCTGGGGGCCGTGGGGGCGCGGCTCTCTCCCGTTCCGATCCTTCTATTCGGCGCTCACCGCCGGCGACTTCACGGCGGCCCGCGGCGAGGATCTGATCCTGTCGTACCGGAGAGTGTGGCCGAAGGACCGCATTCGGCCGGGCGATTTCGAGAATCCCATTGCGACGAGCGTCGTCGGGCTCGAGCGGGTCACGTGGGACCGCAAGGGGCGGCCGGAGCGCTCGACGATCATCAGCTGGGATCGAACCAAGCCGGTCTGGGGGCTCGCCGGAGGAGATTTCAACGGCGACGGACACCGCGACCTCGTTTACTCGCTCTCGATTCCCCGCCGCCTGGAGTTTCTCCTGGGAGACGGAAAAGGCGGCTTTAGGGCCGCGGCGGCGAGCGGGATCGACCTGCCGAATCTGACGCTTTACGACCTGAAGGTCGCCGACGTGAATCGGGACGGCAAGGACGACATCCTCGTGATGTTCGAGAAGAGCAGCCGGGCCTCGGACGGTTCGGTGCGCGTTTTCCTCGGCGGGGGAGCGGCGCGGGTTTCGGAGGAGGCGCCGGAGAAGTAGTTTCGGTGCCCCGGGTTCCTGGGGTATGATGGCGCCGCGCAGGGTTTATGCTGCGGCGTCATATTTTTTTGGGTTTTCTATTGACTTTCCTATCCGGGATGCCTTAGCTTACTGCCGGAATCTTTTGAAACGTCACATAAAAATCGGCGCGGGAGGTGATCGTATCGCTTAAGCGGCGGAACTCTTGTTGTGGAACGCCAACTCTCAGGATTCACAAGACGAAGTGTAGGAGACACTCAATGAAAAGAACTTTGACAGTGATGAGCCTCGTGCTCCTCGTCGCCGGCGCGGCATTCGCCGGCGTCGGTGAGGACCGGCTCTTCGTTCAGCCGAATGCGACGTTCTCGGGGACGACGCAGACGTTGCTTAACCCGTCGGGAGCAGCTTACGCCACGGGCCTGACGACCGGACCATCGACGACGAACAACGACGACTCGTGCGACATCTCCGTGATGCCGGCGGCCTCGTTGCTCCTTCCGTACTTCGAAGTCAACATCGGGACGACTTCGAGCGACGCGCGGAATACGATCTTCACGATCACCAACGTGACCGAGCAGCCGCAGATCGCGCACGTGACGATCTGGACCGACTGGTCCTATCCCGTGATCGACTTCAGCCTCTGGCTCACCGGTTACGACGTCGTCCCGGTCAGCCTCTATGACATTCTCCGGAACGGCACGATCCCGCCGACCGGCTACGACATCTCGAACATCGGGGCGTATTCGTCCGATACGTGGACGCCCGATTTCAACGACGACGGTACCGAGAACGACCCTGGCTTCTCGGCCAGCACCGACGGCATCGGTTACCTGGCGAACACCTATACCGGCAATCCGAACCACGCCTACGCGGCGATCACCGACCGGCAGACGGGCTGCGCTTCGCTCCCGAGCGCCAACGGTGTGACGATTCCGTCGAGCCTTCTCACCCGCGTGCAGACGGCGCTGACCACCGGTGCCTACGGCTCGAGCTGCGCGGCCGGAAGCAACCACGGCGCCGGAATCGCGATCGGCTACATCACGATCGACGTGGCGAACCGCTGCTCGCAGCTGCTCCCCACCGATCCGGAGTTCTTCTACCGCGACATCCTCTGGGACAACTCGCTGATCGGCGAGTACATGCTGATCAACGCGGCCGCCGATGGCGGTAACTTCGCCGGCGGCAACCCGATGGTTCACATCCGGGCGATCCCGGAAGGCGGACCGTTCGAGAACCCGCACCTCGGCACGCCGGCCTTCGGCGCGAGCCACGAGGCCGTTGCGAACGCGATCGGAACCAACTTCCCGTTCACGTTCTATGACCGCTACACCCGCGACAGCGCGACGTTCACCTCCCTGAACAATCAGGAAGCCGACCGTCGTCAGCCGCTCCCGAGCCGCTTCGCGGCGCGGTTCATCCAGGACGAGGTGACGGGCCCCACGGGGTTCGCGACCGACATCATCATCTGGCGTGAAGGTTACGACGTCGGCGCCAAGGCCTGCGGATCCGCTGGCGGTGGCGATCTGACGCCGGCTGCGATGGTCCGATTCGACGAGCAGGAAAACCCGAACGTCACCGAGGAGTGCCGGATCTCGCCCTGCGAGACCGAGGACTTCGAGACGACTCTCTACGAGACTCAGGCCCGCAGCTCGGCCGGTGGCGGATTCCCCGATGATAACGCCGACACCGACGATCTCGGTGGCTGGCTCTATCTCGACCTGAACGGCGACGCGCCCCGTGCCAGCGGCGACGCGCAGGCGTGGGTGTCGATCCAGATGGAAGCTGAGAACCGGTACTCGGTTCTTTACGACGCTGCCGCTCTCGAGAACGGGTGCACGCCTCCTCCCGCGGACTCGAGCAGCGAGGATGCGATCCGTCCGGGTCCGAACTACACTCCGGGTCCTGATGATGAGTAGCTGATCCGTTTTCACGGGTAGGTGGGGCTGGCGTACGCCAGCCCCACTTTTTTTTTTCGTCCAGGCGATCACGTAAACTCAAAAATAAGATTGCGCGTCCTCGTCCGCGCGCTTACAATTGCTCGAGCGGTTGCACGACCGATCCGCAACCGAACCCGATCACGAAATCCGATCACCGTCCCTGGGAGGTGTGGGTGAGAATCCTCTTCACGAAAGCGGCCTGGCTCGGCCTGGCGTTCGTCGTTTCTGCAGTATCCGTCTTCGGCCAGCTCTACCCGATGCCGAGCACCTCCCCCGTGATGT
>JBHEOL010000291.1:0-5726 GCA_046261635.1 Thermoanaerobaculia bacterium
CGCATCCTGTCCCACTCGGTCCTCACGGTCGTGCTTCCGCCGGTGAGCTGCAGTCCAAACTCGGTGTGGTTGTAATCCGGCGCGACCGGTGCCGCTTCGACTCGTACCCGGCTCCAGTCGCAGTCGAGCTCCTCGGCCATGATCATTGCGAGCGAGGTGTAGACGCCCTGTCCCATCTCTGAATGATTGATGATCAGGGTGACCGAGTCGTCGCTCCCGACCCGGACAAAAGCGTTGGGTGCGAAGGTCGTGGGAGCGTCGGAAGAGATCTGCTCCCGGGCGCTCAGCGTCGGAAGGTGAATCGCGAGGAGGAGCCCTCCTCCGGCGAACGCACCGGTTCTGATGAACCCGCGGCGACTCACGTTCAGGATGCCGTTCATTTCACCACCTCGCTCCTGGCCTTCGCGGCCCGGTGGATGGCACGCCGGATACGCTGGTAGGTTCCACACCGGCAGATGACTCCCGTCATCGCTTCATCGATGTGCTGGTCGGTCGGGCTGCCGTTCTCGCGGAGGAGCGCCGCGGCCGCCATGATCTGCCCAGACTGGCAGTAACCGCATTGCGGCACGTCCTCGGCGATCCATGCTTCGCGAAGCGGCCCTGCAAGAGCCGGGTCGAGACCTTCGATCGTCGTCACCTCGGACTCCGCGGCATCGGAGACCGGCGTCACGCAAGACCGAACCGCCTCACCATCGAGATGGACCGTGCAGGCGCCGCAGAGCGACTCCCCACATCCGAATTTCGTACCCGTCATTCCCAGCGTGTCGCGCAGCACCCACAGCAGGGGCGTGTCGGGACTAACCTCGACCTCGTGAACTTTCCGGTTCACGGTGAATCTGACCACAAGTCACCTCCCGCCCGGGTGAGGCCGGACGCCAGGAATGGATTGTCAGCGGTGTCCGAAAGTATGCGCGCTCAGGGCCCGGTTCGCCAGCCATTTCTCTCGCTCACGCGATCGGGGATTCGTTCGAACCGCACGGGCAGATCTTGGAGTCCACTCATCCCCGCTCGTCAGATCCGGGTCAATTTTTGGCCGGTGGTCACTCGGTGCTACAGATCCACGAGCAGGTTCCGCCGGACCTGCTGAATCACCCGCTCCAGTTCCTGCAGGAAGCGCGAGCGGTCCTGCTTCCGGAAAGGGGCCGGCCCGTTTCCTCCCTCTCCCTGCTCCCGCAGCCCCGCGAGCAGGTCTCTCGTGGCGAGGGCATCGCCGATGTTCTCGGGAGTGAATGCCCTTCCGGGGAATCCGATCGCGTGAGCTCCCCTTCTGAGCACCCGCGCAGCCAGGGGGATGTCCCCGGTGATGACGATGTCGTCCTCGCGAACGTTGTCCGCGATCCAGTCATCGGCCACATCGATCCCCTCACCGACGACGACCAGGGTGACGAGCGAGCCGGCAGAGATGCGCAGAGGAGAGTTCGAGACGATCGTGACTTCGAGCCCGTGGCGGCCACCAACGCGGTACACCTCATCCTTGACCGGACAGGCGTCGGCATCGACGAGAATCCTCACCCCGCCATCTTACGACCACCATCAGGCCACCCACTCCAGAACGTCTCACTCCTCGACGAATGCCCGCAGCCTTCCAAGCGTCTCGTCCCATTGAGACGAGACACCCTCGAGGTAAGCCTTCGCCTCGACGACCCGCTCCGGCAGGTATTCGAACCGGCTCTCCCTTCCGACGCGCCGCCCCCGCACCAGGCCCGCCTGCTCGAGGACCCGCAGATGCTTGGTCACCGCCTGACGGGTGAGGATCGAGTCCGTCGACAGCTCCGAGATCGAGCGCGGCTCGCCGTCGCTCAGTCTCGCGAGTAACCCGAGCCGCGTCGGATCCCCCAGGGCCGCGAACACCGGCGCTGGCCCCGGCAGCGTGAGAGACGCTTCACTCCTCGACATGGGCCCGGATGTTCTCCATCTGCATCTCCCACCCCTGCTGGTTCCCGCGCAGAATCCCGACCCGGCGATCCTCCCCGATGGCATCGAACCCCGATTCGACGAGCTCGAGGCGGGTGCCGCCCGCAATGGGCGCCAGCCGGAACTCCACCAGCGTGGAAGGATCGTCCGGCTGGGGATTCGCCGGGTCCTTGAAGTGGACCCACGTGAAAGCGAGGTGGTGGCGCTGCTCGTCCATGACGGTCGTTCGGGACACCCATCGAACATGCTCGTACCCTTCGTACGTGATCTGTCCCGTCGTCTGCTCCCCCACCACGAACGGGCCGTCGAGGCGGACGCGGAACCACGTGCCGAACTCCCCCGGATCGGTGAGCGCCCGCCACACCCGGTCGATCGGGGCCTTCAATTCAATGGTCTTCTCGATACGGTCGGACATTACGCAACCTCAAGGTTGCATGTTTTACTACGCCCGCGCCCAAAACGCAACCCTGCGGTTGCGTAGGCGAAGCTTTCCAGCTTCGTTCCCTGGTAGCGCGGCTTTCAGCCGCGCGTCGCGTCGAGGGTTTCAACTTCTGGCTCTCTGACTTCCGCCTTCCGCCCTACTCCACCATCCTCCGGATCACCTCGGCCACCGGCAGCACCTGGTCGACTCCCTCCACGCTGCGACCCGCCTGCCAGTAATCGTCGCGGCCGCCGGCGTGATGCACCGACTTTTTCAGCTTCCGGAGCGAGGTCAGCGCGTAGAACGTCCGCATCCAGTGCTTCGTCTTCCGGCCACGGAGCATCCAACGTGCGATGGGGCCCGCCTTCGTTCCGATGCGCTCGACGTACTCGTTACGGATGACCGCGACCGGGACACCGGTGAGGCGCTCGGTGAGGACGATGTCGTCCGCCTCGGCGTCGACGATCGCTTGTTTGTAATCCTCATGCGCGGAGCATTCAACCGTGGCGATGAAACGGGTCCCCATCTGCACGCCGGCGTATCCGATGGCGATCGCCTCGCGGAACGTGCCGGCATCGCTCACCCCTCCGGCGCAGACCAGCGGCATCCCGAGGTCGGCCAACTCTTCGTAGAGGGCGAGCGGGTCCCGCGGTCCGGCGTGGCCTCCCGCACGGGCGTTCACCGCGATCAGCCCATGCACGCCGGCGTCGCGTCCCTTGAGCGCCCACTTCCGCTCGGTGACGTCGTGATAGACCAGTCCTCCTGCGGATGCGACACGGTCGACGACCCAGCGCGGGTTGCCGAGGGAGGTGACGAAGAAGCGGAGCCCCTCTTCGAGAGCCACTTCGATCCACTTCGTCATCCGCTCGTGGTAGGTCCTGGACGACTGCTCGATGAGCGCGTTCATGCCGATCGGCTTCGCGGTCTTCGAACGGATGTAGCGCAGCCCTTCGCGGAAGCCGTGCCCATGCACGTACGTGAGGGAGATCGGCTGCACCACGCCGATTCCGCCCGCCTCCGACACGGCGGCTACGAGCTCGGGGTTACTGCACGGGTACATCGCTCCTCCGATGATCGGCAGCTCGATCCCGAGCTGCCGAGTGAGCGGAGTGGCCAGCGAAGACTCGACGGCCGCGGTCACCGCCGATCTCCTCGCAAACGAGCCGAGTCGGCCGGGAGAAACACATCTGAAGTTCTCACGCATCCCAGTGTAGGCCGGGAGAGCGAGGGAGGGCGACCGTTTTCAGGATTCCTGACGCGCGGCCGTTCGGTGCACCTCACTGAGTGATCCCAGCGGGCGGGTCGTCATTCCGGCCCGGCGGGGCAGCAGCCACGAGCGAGCGGAACTCGCCCAGCGCGCGCCAGTACGACGCTCCTCCCACGAGAGCGACGTCGTTGTGCCGCGCCCCTTCGACCCAGAGATGCCGTTTCGGTCCCGGCGCCGCCTCGTAGAGCTGGCGCCCGTGGGCGATCGGAATGATCTCGTCTCTCATCGCATGGATGATCAGGACCGGACACTCGGCCCCGCGGATGTTCCTCAGATTCGGGAAGCGGTCGAACGGCAACAGTGTCACCCGTGTCACGACGACGAAGGCGCTCGTGAAGGCGTTCTCGAGGATCATCCCTCCGACTCGCTCCCGCGCCGCGAGGTGGGTCGACGGCCCCGCGCCGACCGAGCGTCCGAACAGCACGATGTCCCCCGGTTCGATCCCGAGGTCTTCGGTCGCATGGCGGTACACCGCCTCGATGTCGCGATAGCTTCCCTCCGCCGTCGGGCGCCCTCCCCTGCTCGCGCCGTATCCCCGGTAGTCGTACCCGATCACCGAATACCCGGTCTCGCGCAGCGCTTCAAGGTACGGCAGCGCGTTTCCCAGATCCTCGGCGTTGCCGTGGCTGAACAGGATCGTGAGCTCCGCACCAGGATTGCGAAGGTGCAGGGTCGCGACCTCCGCCCCGTCGTCGGTCGGGACGAGTGTCGCCCCGATGCTCTGCAACGTGTACGAGGATGGAGGCGGAAAGAAGATCTGCCGGTCGGCCGTCAGCCACGCGAATGCCGCGAGGGCCACGTAGAACAACACGCCCATGATCAGCACCGTCTTCATCGGTTCACCTCTCGAAGCTCCCCGCTTCGACGACTGCTGCAAGAACCAGTCACAGATCCATACCAGGGCGATTGGGAGCTCCACCTCGGAATAGCGATCTCCAAGGCGGTGTCATCATGGATCGGAACCATCCTTGAATAGAATGTGAGGGATGATCATCGACACGACTCTCCGTTCCCGCCTCCTCCCCCTCTTCCTAGCTGCGATTTTTTCCAGCGGCGTGATCGCGTGTGGAGAGGATGAGCGCGAGGTGAGTCCCTCGCCCCGGGTCCAGGCGGGCATGACCCCACTCTCGCCGGCGCAAATCGCCGAGCTCGCCGAGCGGGTTCCCGAGCTCCAGGCCGAGCCGCTGCCCGAGCCTCAGCCTCGGCCCGACGCCGCCCCGGAGCAGATCCCGTCCTTCATCGAGGGTGCGATTTCGCCGAAGGTCCTGGAAAGCGCGATGGGTGACGCGTCCTTTTACGCGGACAAGTTCGAAGGGCGCCGGACCGCGAGCGGGATCCCCTTCCGGCAGAACCAGATGGTCGCCGCGCACCGCGGCTATCCCTTCGGCACGATCCTCCGCGTGACGAACCTCGGGAACGGCCGCTCGGTGAACGTCCGCGTCGTCGATCGCGGCCCATTCGGAACGTCGGCCAAAGCGAAGCGTCGCATCATTGATCTTTCCCGTCGCGCGGCGACTGAGCTGGGTTTCCTCAGCGCGGGCCACGCGCGCGTTCGAGTCGAAGTGCTGCAGTGGGGCAAGGGCATCGGCTGAGTGCCGGAAAAGATCACGCCTTCTGATAGAGAGCGTTGACCGTAACACGGCGGCCGCAGGGTTCGTGCGGCCGCTCGACCGTCGAGGTCGGAGAGAGCATCGTGAGTCCGTGCTCCATCATCCGCCTGTCGAGCTCCGATGAATCGAACAGCACCACCTGCGAGCCTTCGCGAATGGAGTAGACGTGCTCTTCTCCGCCGATCGGATGACCGTGCTCGCCCGTCAGATCCGTTCCGGGGCCGAATTGCGCCGAGAGCAGCCGCCCACCGCCGCGCAGCACTCTGGCCGTCTCGCTGATGGCGAGTCTCCACTCCGCGGAATTTGCTGCCTGATGGTAAATGCCGAGGGCTACGACCAGATCAATCGAACCGTCAGGGATGAAAGACAAGTCAGTCATCGATCCCTGGATGACCCGGCGCTCCGCCTGATCCTCTCCGATGATCGCGGCGAGGCGCCGGCGGGTCGCCTCCACCATCGATTCCGACAGATCGACCGCCCGGACGCTGCACCCCCGCCGGGCGAGCAGCTCGGC
>JBHEOL010000305.1:0-2958 GCA_046261635.1 Thermoanaerobaculia bacterium
CGTCATAGCCGGGCGTCGCCTTCAACCCGCTCTTCTCACTCGGCGTAATCCAGGGATCGCCCGGCGCCGCAACCAGCGACTCGCTCTTCCCCGCCCACGGAATCAAAGGCGGAAGCACCTCCTCGACCGGAGGAATGACCAAATCGGCAGCAGCGAGGGGAAGTGCGAGAAGCAGAGCGAGGAGGAGACGTTTCATCCGGGAGATTCTAGTACGTTCAGCGGGCCGGGCGGCGGCCTTGGAGTGCGGCGGCCCTAGCCGCCGCTTTCACTCTCCTTCCCCAATGCGAAAATGTGAATCGTGCGCGCAGATCCTCCCTCCTCCCCCATCACCGGCGGATCCGCACCGCGGAGCGGTGCCAGAAGGTAGCCGGCGCGTCGAGCGAAGCGAAGACCGCCGGTCTCGCGTGGGGCCCCCTCCCTCCCGCCTCACCCGCGCGTAAGCGCGCGGCGCCCTGGCAGAGGTGGTGGCGCGAGGCGTTCTCCCGAAACGTTGGTTTTCCGGACCTGAAGCCCCGAGGGTCTCTACTGACGTCGCTTGCTCCTCTTCTTCGATCCGGGATTGAACTCGGGGATCACGCGCCGCATGAAGTCGTCGAACATCGGAACGGTGAAGGCCGTCTTATCAGATCCGACATGGAACTGCGATGAGTAGCAGCAGAACGAACTTAGTACGCATTGAGAATGCCCTCCAATTGCGGCGGCTTGAACCCGGGTTGAACGAAAGAGTCCTCGCTTACCTGTCGCCATAGTTTTTCTTCCAAGGTGCCGAATGGGACGCCGGTCTCCTGCGCCTCGCTCTGGAGACTTGCTCTGACCTTCCTCGCGATGAGTGCAATTCTTGATTGCTCGAACAGTTGCGTCGTAATTCGGCGGCTGGAAAGCCCACAGTACATGTTTGCAACACTGTCGAGTGACACGGCTTCCGCGCGGAAAGCCTCGAACTGCTCTCGTGAGATCAGGGTCTTCAGCTCATCCGCATAAACGACATCGGGATCCTCTCCATCGAGTGTCGCCTGAATAGCAGCGGTGGCCTTGATGAGCGAGGCGCGTGATTCAGCGCCCGCCTGCGTCAGTTCCTTGGCCATTCCTGCAGCTTTCGCCGCCTCATCGGGCGAAAGGATCACGCGCCTGAGTGAGCCCGCGTGTTCAACGGCATAAGCGGTATACAGTTGATTGAAGCGGCGTTGCTGCTGAGCTTTGCAGTCGATCGAAGACCCTCGTGAACAAGGAAGGTCAATCTCCAGAATGACTTTTTGACCGACGACTGCTACCGGCTCAGAGAAGGCGACGGCTCCGATCAGGAGCATCTGAATAAGGTTCATGTCATGGCCCCGTAACGTATATAGCTTGCGCGGACCCGGATGGTCCGGTCGTGGGCCCCTCAAGCATCTTAAAGTTTGAAACCCTACCTACTGCAGTGAGGTAAGGACCGAAAGCGCGCAGATCTCTGCACTTTTGCACGCAGTTAGAGGAACACAGGGTCTGTTGATAGCAAAAACCGAGCGTCCAGTATTCGTTGAATGGCAGGTCTTTCTTGCGCATGAGCGCCTCCTTTCACGGGAGAGCGTACGCTCTCCGCGGAAGACGCCCACAAGCGTGTCAGGTCTGGAAAAGCAACTTTTCTTTTCCTGCTCGTTTCGCTATCCGGGGGTTCGACCGCTTCGCGGCCTTCACCCCCGGCTATCCGCCGGTCGCGCCTTCAGCGCTGTCCACCGGCCGGGCGCGATTTACGTCTTCGCGTTTTGAGATTCTTCGGCGGGTGCGCGTGGTTCAGGATGAAGGGTCGCGTTCGCGATCGTCCCTCCCCCGCCCTGTCGCCTTTGGCGACCGGACCGGCGCAGCCGGTCCCTACGTTTTCCGGGTTTTGCCTCACCCCCCGCTCGACGAAGCTGGAAGCTTCGCTTACAAAACGGGACCACCGAAGTGGTCCCGAATACTACAGTCGTGTTTACGCGCCGCTACGCCATCACCTCGGCCGGGAGCTCCGCATCCTTGCGCAGGGTCTCGGCCTTGTCGGTCCGCTCCCACGTGAACTCCGGCTCGTTGCGGCCGAAGTGGCCGTAGGCTGCCGTCTTCCGGAAGATCGGGCGGCGGAGGTCGAGCACATCGATGATCCCCTTGGGAGTCATGTTGAAGTGGCTGCGCACCAGCTCCACGATCTTCTCTTCGGAGATACGACCGGTGCCGAATGTGTTCACCGAGACCGAGACCGGCTCGGCGACGCCGATGGCGTAGGCCAGCTGGAGCTCGACTTCGTCGGCCACGCCGGCGGCCACAAGATTTTTCGCGATGTAGCGCGCCATGTAACAGGCCGAGCGATCGACCTTGGTGGGATCTTTCCCCGAGAAGGCGCCGCCGCCGTGGCGGCCGCGGCCCCCGTAGGTGTCGACGATGATCTTGCGGCCGGTGAGGCCGGTGTCACCCTGCGGGCCCCCGACGACGAACCGCCCCGTCGGGTTGATGTGGAACACGGTGTTGTCGTCGATGAGCGCTCCCGGGACCACGGGACGGATGACCTGCTCGATCAGCGTTTCCCGCAGCTCCTTGTTGGAGACCACCGGCGAGTGCTGCGTCGAAACCACGACGGCGGAGACGCGCACGGGGCGCTTCCCCTCGTACTCGACCGTGACCTGCGACTTGCCATCGGGGCGAAGGAAATCGACGTCGCCGTCCTTCCGGATCTGCGAGAGCCGCATCGCGATCTTGTGCGCCAGGGTGATCGGCAGCGGCATCAGCTCCTCGGTCTCGCGGCAGGCGAAGCCGAACATCAGCCCCTGGTCTCCCGCTCCGCCGGTGTCGACGCCCTGCGCGATGTCGGGAGACTGCGGATCGATCGAGGAGATGACCGCGCACGTCTCACTGTCGAAGCCGTACTTCGCGCGGGTGTAGCCGATGTCCCGGATCGTCGCGCGGACGATCGACGGGAAGTCGACGTACGTGCCGGTCGTGATCTCTCCC
>JBHEOL010000350.1:0-7501 GCA_046261635.1 Thermoanaerobaculia bacterium
GCCCGGTTCCGAAGCGCCTGAATCCCGCCACTCGTCGAGCAGGCTCCGATCGCGATGAGCATCCTCGAGTCGTGACGGATCTCGCGGACCAGGTCGGCTTCCTCACGAGTGGTGACCGAACCCTCGATGAGAGCGACGTCCCATGGGGGCGTGCCCGTGGCGGAACTGGCCTCGAGGAAGTAGCCGATCTCGATCCGGTCGGTGATCGCCAGGAGATCTTCCTCGAGTCGGAGGATCGCGAGCTGGCATCCGTCGCAGGAGGAGAGCTTGAAGACGGCGAGTTTCGGGCGCGGCTTCATGTCAGAACTCCTCTCTGGTGAAGAACGGCTCGATCTCCGAGTAGCGGAACACCGGACCGTCGCGGCAGACGAAGAGAGGCCCCAGCTGGCAGTGCCCGCAGAGGCCGATTGCGCACTTCATGTTTCGCTCGAGCGAAACCCAGATCGCGTCGTTCCGAACGGTTCGGGCGAGCGCCGCGTACGCGACGAACCGGATCATCACCTCGGGGCCGCACGTGAACAGCAGCGTTCTCGCCGGATCGAGCCCCAGTCTGTCGATCAGGGCGGGCACGACCCCGACGCGTCCCGTCCACTCTGCGTCCGCGCGGTCGACGGTCGGTAGCAGCTCGATTCCTCCCTTGCGCCATTCGTCGAGCTCGTCCCGGTAGAGCAGATCCCGCGGGGTGCGCGCGCCATAGAGAAGCGTGACTTTGCCGAAGTCCGAACGGCTCCGGAGGACTTCGTAGATCACCGGGCGCAGAGGGGCCATGCCGATTCCGCCCGCCACCAGCACGAGATCGTTTCCCCGGGCGAGATCGACCGGCCAGGGCCGGCCGAAGGGGCCGCGGATTCCGAGCCGTCCGCCCGTGCGGAGCTGGCCGATGGCCCGCGTCACCGAGCCCGCGAAGCGAATCGTGTGGTCGACGGTTTCCGGCTTGCCCGGATCCGAGCTCATCGAGATCGCGCATTCGCCGAATCCCGGGATCCAGAGCATGTTGAACTGCCCCGACTTCCACCTGTAGCGCGCCGCGCGCACGGGGTCGTCGAACCGGATCTCGTAGGTCGCGATCCCGCTCGCCTCACTCCTGACCGATACGATCGTCGCCGGATCCGGGATCATGCCGGTCGGCTCGAGCACGTGACGTTCTCGAATTGCGAGGGTCATCGGGTCGCTCCTTTCCGGATCTCTGCGAGATCCTCGACGGGATCGATCCCGGCCGGGCAGAACGTGATGCAACGCCCGCAGCCGACGCACCCGGGCTGGCCGAACTGAAACTGCCAGGAGGCGAACTTGTGGGTGATGCGCTGACGATACCGCGCGCTCAGCGACGGTCGGATATTTCCGCCATGAACGTGCGAGAAGGCCGTCGTGAAGCAGGAGTCCCAGAGGCGGACGCGCCGGGTGGCCGTTCCGATCGCGTCGATCTCGTCGTCGACGGTGTTGCAGAAGCAGGTGGGGCAGACCATGGTGCAGTTCCCGCAGCCGAGGCATCGCATGGCAGTCTCTCCCCACCGCGGATGCTCGAGGTTGTGGAAGAGGACCTCTCCGATGCCTTCCAGGTCGACCTTGCGCGTGATGCGGCGCCGCGATCGATCGGCGAGCTGCCGGGTCCGCTCGAGCTCGCGCGGGGAAGCAGGACGGGCTTCGACGTCTTCCAGCGCTTTCGCGCCCCGCTCGGTCCCGATCTCGACGACGATCGTTTCGCCCGTTTCCCACACGGCGAGATCGAATCCGGACGCGGCGACCGGTCCGGTACGGAGAGACTCACAGAAGCAGGACTCCGCGGGAGAGTCGCACTGCGCGACGAGGATGAACAGATCGGCCCGCCGCGCGCGGTAGTGGTGGTCGGGGTGGTTCCCTCCGCCGAGAACGCGGTCGAGAATCTCGATGGCCGCAAGGTCGCAGGGGCGGATCCCGATGAACGCCAGCTTTCGGGAGACGACTGGCTCCGGCTCGATCGTCCAACGGCCTTCGCGCTCGGCGGAACTGAACAAAACCTGGCTTGGAGGATTGAGAATCCGTTTCCACGAATCGGGTGGAACGGTGTGACCGAACCACCGCGACTCGTGATCGTCCTTTTCGAGTCGGTAGCGGCCGGGAGCCCGATCGTCCCTCCATCCATCCGGAAGATCGCGGACGGACTCGATCTCGGTGAGCGTGATCCTGCCGCGGTGAGGTGAGGGGCCGATGAGAGTGAACCCGTCGGCGCGGAGAGTCGCGAGGACCTTGTCGAACTGCGGCCGGGAAACGGCGACGGCCGGATGAGCGGACGGCATGGAGCTCCTTCCCGGGAGTCATCGCCGGTCTCGATTGGCTCCCGTCTAAGAGGAGTATCCCGCCGCCGAGAGGGGGCAGAAGTGATTGATGTCACCCTGCGGGAGGCCAATCCGCCACCTGGCGGGGATGCGGATCAGCAGATGCGCGGGAGCTGTTCGCCCGAGAGCATGTCGATGATCCGCCCGGTGCCGATCGTGGTGCGGAGCGTGACGCGCTGCGAGCCTTCCTCGACGCGTCCGATGAGGGAGGGTTCCGCGTCGCCGATCTCGCGGCGAAGGATCTCGAGCGCGCGCTCGGCCTGATGTTCCGGAACGAATGCGGCGAACCGCCCCTCGTTCGCGAGGTAGAGGGCGTCGAATCCGAGGATCTCGCACGCCCCATTGACGTCCTCTCGCACGGGAATGGAGTCCTCGTCGATCGTGATGCGGGTGCCCGAAGCCTCGCTGATCTCGACCATGGCGCTGGCCAGGCCGCCGCGAGTGAGGTCGCGCATGCAGTGAACTTCGATTCCTTCGCGGATGAGGGCGAGGGCCGGAGCCACCAGAGGAGCGCAGTCGCTCTCCACGCCACCTTCGAACGCAATGCCCTCGCGGGCCGACATGATCGCGATCGTGTGCCGTCCGAGGTCGCCGCTGAGCAGGATCCGGTCGCCGGGACGGACAGAGCCCGGGGCGATGACGAGGTCGTGCTCGATGATCCCGATCCCCGAGGTGTTGATGAAGACCCCGTCTCCCTTTCCCTTGTCGACGACCTTCGTGTCGCCGGTGACGAGCGCGACGCCCGCAGCGTCGGCGGCCGCCCGCATCGAGCGGAGAATCCGGTCCAGGTCCTCGAGGGGGAATCCCTCCTCCAGAATGAGGCCGCAACTGAGCCACTTCGGGGTCGCGCCGGACATGGCCAGGTCGTTGACCGTTCCGTTGACGGCGAGCGACCCGATGTCGCCTCCGGGAAAAAAGAGCGGTCGAATCACGAACGAATCAGTCGTGAAGGCGATACGGGCGCCGCCGACGCCGAGCACCGCCGAATCGTGGCGGACGCCGAGCGCGCCGGTATCGAAGGCGGGGAGGATGCGGCTTTCGATGAGCTTGTGCATCACCGAGCCCCCCCCGCCGTGCGCGAGCTTGACCGATTCGCCATCGATGGGGCGGGGACAGGCGAGCTTGAAATCGATCGACGTCGTCATACGGCGACTCCAGCGCGGCGGTAGCGGTAGTAGGCGGCGCAGGCGCCCTCGTTGGAAACCATGGTGGCCCCCAGAGGGTGATCCGGCGTGCAGATCTCGCCGAAGGCGGGGCATTCGAAAGGCTTCTTCTGCCCCTGGAGGACGAGACCCGCGATGCATTCCTCCGGTTCGTCGACCGTATAAGACTCGAGGCCGAACTTGACCGAGGCATCCCACGGGCGGTAGTCGTCGCTGAGCGTGAGTCCGCTCATCGGGATCTCGCCGACGCCGCGCCATTTCCGGTCCGCGATGCGGAAGACTGTGGACACGAGATCCTGAGCGAGGGTGTTTCCGTCGCGGCGAACCGATCGCGAGTACTGGTTCTCGACCTCGAAACGCCCCTCCTCCAGCTGCTTCACGCACATGTAGATGCCCTGCAGGATGTCGAGGGGCTCGAAACCAGTGACGACGATCGGCACGCGATGCCTCGCGGCGAGTGGCTCGTACTCGCGGAAGCCCATCACGGTGCAAACGTGACCGGCGGCGAGAAATCCCTGCACGAGGCAGTCGGGGGAGTCGAGGATCGCGCTCATGGCCGGCGGGACCAGCACGTGGGAGACGAGGATCGAGAAATTGCGGATGCCTGCGAGCCTGGCCTGATGCACGGCCATGGCGTTCGCGGGAGCCGTCGTCTCGAATCCGACCGCGAAGAACACGACCTCGCGGTCCGGGTTCGCTTTCGCCAGCTCGACGGCATCCATGGGGGAGTAGACGATGCGGACATCTCCTCCCTTCGCCTTCACCCCGAACAGGTCGGACTCGCTGCCGGGGACGCGCAGCATGTCGCCGAACGAGCAGAAGACGACCTCCGGGCGCGCGGCGATCTGGACGGCCTGGTCGATCATCTCGAGGGGCGTCACGCAGACCGGGCAGCCGGGGCCGTGCACGAGCGTGATCTCGGGCGGAAGGAGCTCGTCGATGCCGAACTTCACGATGGCGTGGGTCTGCCCTCCGCAAAGCTCCATGAGCGTCCACGGACGGGTCGTGATCTTCCGGATCGCGGCGGCGAACTCGGAGACCATGGTCGCGTCTCGATACTCATTCACGAAACGCACGGAGCTCCTCCATCATCCCTTCGATTCCCTCCATCTCGCTGAGGTACTCGAAGACTCTCTTCGCCTCTTCCTCGTCGATCTTCGACAGCGCGAATCCGACGTGGACCAGGACGTATTCGCCCGGCACCACGTCGGGAACGTAGACGAGGCTCACTTCCTTCGTAATGCCGCCGAACTGCACGGTGCCGGTGGGAAGATCGGCGGGACCTTCGACTTTCAGGACTTTTCCAGGAATCGCCAGACACATCAGGCGCGCCCTCCTTCGATTCTGCGGGCAGCGACGACGAGTTGACCGACGGCAATTCCTCCGTCGTTCGGCGGCACCGCTCCATGAGTGAAGACTTCCAGACCCGCGGCCCGCAGTCGTGCCGCGGTTCGCTCGGTGAGAACTCGATTCTGAAAACAGCCGCCGGTCAGGACCACGCGGGGCTCGCCGGCCCGGACGGCAAGAGCCGTGATCGCGGCGGCGAGCGTCGAATGGAACCGGGAGGAGAGCGCGCTCACCGACTCTCCGTTTGCGCGTCCGCGAAGGACCGCCTCCACGATCGGGGCCCAGTCGAGAACCGCGGGGTCTCCCGCCTCGATCTCGAACGCCCAGGGATCGATGGCGGTCTCCGCCGGATCGATGCTCCACTCGAGCTCCATCGCCGCCTGCCCTTCGAACGAGCATTTCGGACGAAGCCCCGTGAGGAATGCGACCGCGTCGAACAGCCGTCCCGCGCTCGAGGTTCGGGGCGAGAGCCCCGGATTCGGGACGACTCGTCGCAGGGCGGAGAGCTCCTCGGACGAAAATGCCGCGGCGATCGCGGGATGGTCGAACGCGGCCGCGCCCTTCATTTCGAACAGCACGCCCAGCGCCGCGCGCCGCGGTTCACGCACGGCCCGCTCTCCCCCGGGCAGCGCGAAGGTTCGCAGCCGTGCGAACCGCTCGAAATCGAGCCGCGTCGCGCGGAGAATCTCGCCACCCCATACCGTGCCGTCCGGCCCCCACCCGCTGCCGTCGAATGCGATGCCGAGAACCGTGCCGTCGAGGTCGTGCTCGGCCATGCAGGAAACGACGTGGGCGTGATGATGCTGGACTTCGATCGCCGGGAGGCCGAGGCGCCGGGACTCGATGGTCGATCCGTAGTTCGGATGGGCGTCGCGCGCGAGCGCGACCGGCTTCTGTCGATACAGCGACTGGAGCGAACGGGTCGTCGCATGAAACGCATCGACGGCTTCAGGCGTCTCGAGGTCCCCGATGTGCTGGCTGAGGAAAATCTTTCCCGCGAAGGAGATGGCGACCGCGTTCTTCTGATGGGCTCCGACGGCGAGAAGGGGAGTCGCCGTGCCGTTGGAGACGGGGCGGGGGGCGTAGCCACGGGAGCGCCTCAGGACCAGCTCGCGCCCGTCGACGACCATGACGACCGAGTCGTCGACGTGCCTCACGATCGGCCGGTCGTGAACGAGAAAGAAGTCGGCGATTCCGCGCAACCTCTCGAGCGCCTCGCGTTCGTCGGTCGCGATCGGCTCGTCCTTGCGGTTTCCACTCGTCGCGACCACCGCCCCCTGGACCTCGCTCATGAGGAGGTGGTGGAGAGGCGTGTAAGGGAGCATCACGCCGAGCCGCGGATTCCCGGGCGCGACGCGATCCGATACCGCTCCACCCGCTCTGCGGCGCCGCAGGAGAACGATGGGAGCCTCGGGAGAGGTGAGAAGTCTCTTCTCGAGGCTCGTCAGATGGCAGATCTGTCCGGCGGCACTGATGGACGGCACCATGATCGCGAACGGCTTTTCTTCGCGCACTTTCGCCTCGCGCAGCTGCGCGACCGTCTCGTCCCGGCGCGCGTCGGCGAACAGGTGGAAGCCTCCGAGCCCCTTCACCGCCAAAATACCCCCGAGCCGCACGACTTCGGCCGCCTGGAGAAGCGCATCGTGGCGCGTGGCCAACTCGGTGCCGTCCGCGTCCCACAGCGCCAGCTGAGGGCCGCAGGAGGGGCAGGCGTTCGGCTGAGCGTGGAAACGCCGGTCGTACGGGTCGTCGTACTCGGTCCGGCACTCCCCGCACATCGGGAAGTGCTTCATCGACGTCGACGGCCGGTCCCACGGAAGTGACTCGATGATCGTGTAGCGCGGGCCGCAGTTCGTGCAGTTCGTGAACGGATAGCGGAACCGGCGATTCCCGGGTGCCGAGATGTCCGCGAGGCAGAGCGGACACGTCGCCACGTCCGGAAGGATCAGCGTCGTGGCGTCGCCCGCGCGGCTCTGCAGGATCTCGAAGCGTTTGCTTCCCTCCGGGGGAATCTGGTCGAAGCTCACGTCATCGATCTTCGCCAGCGCAGGGGCCTCTTCGCGAAGGTCACGCATGAAAGCGCGGAGCCGCGGAGCCGGAGCCTCCGCTTCGATCCACACACCATCCGGATCGTTCCGGACCCATCCCGACAGTCCGTGCGCCGCGGCGATGCGGAAGACGAAGGGGCGGAATCCGACTCCCTGGACGATTCCGCGCACGCAGATCCGCGCGCGGACCGCATCCGCGGGGTGTGTCCGAATGCCCTCGCCGACGAGAACCATAGTGCCGAGCATAGGAGAATAGGTCTCACCGGGGTGTGATACGGAGCGTTTCGGGCGGTGACCGGAGTCACACGGTTGGCCGGAGCGGAAGGATGGGATTCCGACGAGTCTCCCATCCTCCCTTTCCAGCGCGCTATTTCAGGAGCTCGATGCCTTTCGACCGCACTTCCTCCCGGTAGGCGGCGAGCTCTGATGCGAAGAATCGATCGGTCTCGGCAATCGCCTTGTCGAGCAGCTCGCGCGCATCGGCGAGATACTCGAGATGGGCGGCGGTGGGGGCGTCCCAGGACGATGCGAGGAACCAGTTGGCGGTCCCGATCTGCTCCCACGCGATCTCGGCCTCGTCGATGTAACCCTTCGTCTTCGGCGGGACCCAGAGCATCCGCTCGACGCG
>JBHEOL010000355.1:0-3560 GCA_046261635.1 Thermoanaerobaculia bacterium
GTACCTGGGGCTACATGACGGATGGCGGGCCTGGAAAGGATTCGACTGGGGAGCCATGAATCGCCTCCACGAGAAGGGCTTGATCTCCGATCCGGTGGGGAAGGCGAAGTCGGTCAGCTTCACCGAAGACGGGCTGGCGGAAGCGGAACGGCTGGCGGGAGAGCTGTTCGGTAAGATGGGCTGAAATCGGACCGCCCTTCGCAAGCTGAGGATGCTGAGGGCGCCACCACGATCATGGTACGAGTTCGGGGTGGGGTCCTGAATGTGCCGGGGTGAAGGCCACCCACCGGGCATGCTACGATTTCGTCATGGCTGATGCACACAAACTGCTCCACGAGGCGATGGATCTTCCGCCGGCCGAAAGAGCACGACTGGCCGAGGAGCTGCTCGCCAGTCTCGATGAGCGAGAAGAGGATGTCGAGAGTGCGTGGGCTGCAGAGATTGAGCGACGCGCGCAAGAGGTTCGCGATGGAGCCCCTCCGGGTGAGGAGTGGCGGAAGGTACTGCAGCGCATCCAGGACCAGACGCTCAGCGGGTGAAGTCGATCCGCATCCGGCCTGCCGCCGATCGAGAGCTCCGGGAGGCGTTCGCGAGGCGGCCGAGCTGGAGGAATCGACGCCGAAACATGCGGTCACTCCAGGTCCGACCCTCCCGGCGCGCGAGATGCTGGGCGATCTCCTCCTGGAGCTGGAACGGCCGGAAGAAGCTCTCGCTGCGTTCGAACACTCGCTCCGACTCTACCCCCGCCGGCTGAACAGCATCCTCGGAGCGATGCGGGCCGCCCGTCGGACCGGTGACGAGGGTCGGGCGCGGACCCTCGCGGCGATGCTCATTGGCGCCGGATGCGATCCGCTCGCCGTCGTCCCGCCAAAGCGCTCCGGCCACTCGGATTAAGCGAAGGGTCCGGCGCGATCATTTCGCGCCGGACCGCCTCCTAGTATTCGTATCGGCCCGCCGTGGCACTGGCACAGCCGGTGAAGACCAGAAATCCACTTGGCGCGTAGACTTCGAGACTTCCCTCCGAGGAGTAGGTGTCACCCGTCGGATCCATCGTCGCGACGTGGACGATCTTGGTCCATCCGGTCGCGTTACCCGCCACGTCGAAGGTGAAGGATTTGAAGCCCAGCCGATAGCGGTGTCCATCCAGATGAGTCCAGATGCCCTGACCGGGAGTTTTGAGCTCCTGGGGAGTCCCGGCGGTCGAATCGATCATCGTCCCGCCGGGCATGAACGTGCCCACCGAATAAAAACTCCGAATTGGAGTACCCGTCTGGCAGTCGCGAATGGTAACCTCGGTCTCCCAGCTTCCGACCAGGTTTCTCGATTGATCATGAGCGCGATTCTCGCCTTGGACCCGCTCCGCCTCGGCACCGGTTCCCGAGGGTTCGCCGGCGATGCCCGGCACGGCTCCGGGCAAGGCAAAGCAGAGGAATGTGAAGGTCATGGCAGCTGTCAGGTTCATCAGTTTCATCTTCATTTCAGCCTCCTGAATTCATCGTTCGCTTCGTCCTGCAGTGGGCCGGCCTCTCACCGCAGCCGACCCATCATCGGGCGGCCGAGTTGGAATGTCTTGGACGGGGTTCTGAAAAGTTCCGGATTGTTATGAACGGTTCTGATCCGAGCGCCGAAGAGCCGATTCGGTCGAAGATCTACCGGTTCGGCCCGTACCGGTTGGACGCCTCCAAGCGCAAGCTGTATCGCGACGAAAACGATCCGATCCCGCTCAAGTCGAAGGTCTTCGACACGCTTCTCTATCTGGTGCGCAACCAGCAGAGGGTGATCGAGAAAGACGAGCTGATGCGTGAGATCTGGTCGGGGACGATCGTCGAAGAGAACAATCTCAACAAGAACATTTCGGTCCTCCGCCGGCTTCTGGGCGAGACGAAGGACGAACATCGCTTCATCGTCACGATCCCGGGCAGGGGGTATCAGTTCGTCGCTGAGGTCTGCGAGTCGGACGAGGGCGGTGAACCGGTGAGATCCGCCGCCATGCCAGCGGAGTCGAAAGGAGCGACCTCTGGCGACGACGCCGAACTGCCGAAATCGGCCGCAGGTGTCCGCGAACCGTCGAGCGCCCGGGGGAGCCGTCTGTACCTCGTGGCGCTCGCGGCGGCTGTATCGCTCGCTGCCGTCCTGGCCTGGATGTACTGGTGGCGTGAGGATCGTGCGCCCGTGCCGGGGCCGATCAGAATCATCGCAGTCTTACCCTTCCAGTCCCTGGTCCCCGAGGCACGCGATGAGGCGATGGAGCTCGGGATGGCAGATGCTTTGATCAACAAGATCAGCTCGAGTGAAGAGATCGTGGTGCGCCCACTCAGCTCGGTTCGCCGGTACGGCTTTCCTGAGCGCGACGCTCTCGCCGCAGGTCGCGAGCTGGGCGCCGATGCAGTTCTTGAGGGAACGATCCAGACCTCGGATCAGAGAACCCGCATCGCCGCGCGTCTGATCCGCACGGTCGACGGAAAGCAAATCTGGACCGCGCGGTTCGACGAGCAGGTCGGTCATCTGTTCGACGTCCAGGATTCGATCTCCGAAAGAGTTCTCGCGGCGTTGACCGTGAAGCTGGGAAGCGATGCGCAGAGGCGCCTGCGCAAACGGCAGACCGAAAACGTGGAGGCGTACCAGTTGTACATGACAGGTCGCTTTCACCAGTCGACACTGGTTCTCCCGCAGGCGACGAGGAGCGCGGAGCTCTACCGGCGGGCCATTGCCCTCGATCCGGACTATGCGCTGGCTTATGTCGGGCTTTCGGATGCCTACCGCATTTTCGCTTTGAGTGGTGACGTCGATCCTCGCATCGCTTTGAAGGACGCCTCGGACGCGGCAGCGCGGGCCATCGAGCTCGATCCGCATCTGGCCGAGTCGCAGGTCGCTTCAGGAATGGTTTCATTCTGGTATGAATGGAACTGGCGCGCCGCTGAAGAAAAGTACCGGCTCGCTCTCGAGCTCGACCCGCACCATCCTCCGGCGTACGTCCTCGCGGGTCATCTGTTTTCCAGCCTCGGCCGAGGCGAGGCAGCGATCGCGTTGGGCAAGCGGGCGCGCGAGCTCGACCCACTGTCGTTGATCGTGAACTCCGCCGAAGCGCAGTTCCTTTTCTATGCGAGACGGCACGACGACGCGCTCGCCAGGCTCGACAGGGTGCTCGAGCTCGAACCCGACTTCTGGCATGCCCATCTGGTGCGCTCTCTCATCTTCGCCGACAGGAAGATGTTCTCCGAGGCCCTGGCGTCGGGCGAGCGAGCGTCGCGGGCCTCCGGCGGAAACTCACAGGCGCTGGCAGCTCGCGGTTACGCGTTGGCCGGCGCGGGTGATCTCGATGCGGCGCGCGAAGTACTGGGGCAGCTCCAGGCGCAGGCGGCGACGCGTCACGTTCCGCCCTACAGTCTTGCCACGATCCACAATGCGATTGGCCAGTCCGAAGAGGCGCTCGATCTGCTCGAACGAGGATTCAGGGAGAGAGATCCCTTGATGGTGTTCATCGGCATCGACCGGCGCTGGAGCAATCTTCGAGGGCATCCGCGATTCGAGGAGCTGCTGAGACGGATGCAGCTCGATTG
>JBHEOL010000004.1:0-7515 GCA_046261635.1 Thermoanaerobaculia bacterium
TCCGATGGCGGACAACGAGACGCAGCCTGGTGCTGGGCGTCCCGTGGGCTTCGGGGAGGAGCTTCGGAAGGAGCGGGAGATCCGCGGCATCGAGCTGCGCGAGATCGCCGAGGCTACGAAGATCAGCAAGAGGTTCCTCGACGCGCTGGAACGGGACGATTTCAAGCATCTCCCGGCCCCCGTGTTCACGCGCGGGTTCGTGCGCGAGTACTCCCGCTACCTCGGGCTCGACTCCGCGGAGATGGTCGATCGTTACGTTCATTTCTGCCACTCGGTCGACGACCCGGTCCTGAGTGAGTTTCCCGAGCCACTTCACTCCGACCGCGTCACGGGCGAGATCCCGAACCCCCTCCAGCGCGTCGATCGCAACATCTGGATCCTCATCATCCTCGCCCTCATCTGCATCGGCGCGATCTTCGGCGCCCGCTACTGGATCCAGCATCGCGCCGCCGCCGCCCCCGACCCCGCAACCACCTCGTCGCTCACCGTTCCAGCGACCGATTCCTCACTGCTTCGGAGCGACGTTCCGCGCTACCATGGCGCGGCACGCGCCTGAGCCGTGCCGTCCGCGTCTCACGATCCGATGACTGAGCTTCCCTCCGATCTCGACGCCCGCAGTTTCTTTGCGCGATACGAGCAGGGCGATCTCCCCCGCGAGTTCGTCTTCCTCGCCGCGAAGGGCTTCCTGCCGCTCCCGCAGGATCAGCTCGTTGAGATCCTCGCGTTCCTCTCGGTCTCCGACGATGCGGAGGTCGCCGCCGCCGCCCACGAGTCGCTCGCCGAGCAACCGCTCCGCGTCCTCCAGGCGTTCGCCCGCGACCAGGACACCGACCCGGCGAACCTCGACCGCCTCGCCCGATCCGTGAGCGACGCCGCCGTCCTCGAGCCGATCCTCCGCAACCGCCAGACGACCGACGCGACGATCCTCCATCTCGCCTCGACCGTCAGCGGGCATCTGCAGGAGGTGATCGTCATCAACCACGAGCGCCTCCTCCGCGCTCCGGAGATCATCGAGGCGCTCGAGAACAACCCCAACCTCACCACCGACGTCCGCCGCCGGGTGGTGGAGATGCGCGAGGAGTACTTCCAGAAGAAGCGCATCGAGGACGTCATCATCGGGGCGCACGAGGAGGCCGCCGACGAGTACGACCTGACCGAGGAGGAAAAGGCGGAGTTCGCCGATCTCCTGGCAGAGGCGGAAAGGGCCGAGCATGAGGCGGCTCCGATCCCCGGAGACCCGGACGAGGAAATCGAGGCGAACGAGTCGGCCTGGACGAAGGTTCAGAACATGACGATCTCCCAGCGCGTCCGGTGCGCCCTCAAGGGGGGGCGGACCGAGCGCTCGATTCTGATCAAGGACAGGAACAGGCTCGTTGCCAGCGCGGTTATCCGGAGCCCGCGGATCAGCGAATCGGAGGTCGAGGCCTACGCCGGGATGCGGAATATCGAGGAAGAAGCGCTCCGGATGATCGGCATGAAACGCGACTGGATGCAGAAATATCCGCTGATGCTGGCCCTGGTCAAAAACCCCAAAGCGCCCATCGGAGTTGTCCTTCCCCTGATCAATCGGCTAAATTTGAGGGATCTCAAGACATTGAGCGGGGACAAAGGGGTCTCGGACGCGGTCCGCCAGAGCTCCCGCAGGCTGTATAACCAGCGTAAGAAGACCTGATGAAGATCAACTATTACGAAGTTCTGGGAGTGACGCGATCCGCCACGGAGGCGGAGATCCGCGATCGTTTCCGGCAACTCGCGCGCGAGAATCACCCGGACCGCCATCGGGGGGCGGACAAGAGTGCTGTCGAGCGGCAGTTCCAGACGCTCACCGAAGCGCTGAACGTGCTGACCAACCCGGTGCGGCGCCGCCAGCACGACGTGGAGCTGCAGGGGAGCGGAGGATCGGGGGCCGCGGCGAGCGATCCGGCCCAGGTCGCGAAGGCGTATCTGGCCAAGGGCGTGAAGGCGTATAAGGAAGGGGACTTCGTCGCAGCGGTCGAGAACTTCGACATGGCGGTCAAACACACACCGGACGACGCGAAAGCCCACCATTCGCTTTCCCTGGCGGCGGCCCGCGTGCCGTCGATGCTCCGGCAGGCGGTGACGGCGGCCGAGATGGCGACCCAGAAGGATCCGTACAACGCCGGTTACTTCAAGGACGCCGGGATGCTCTGCCGCCGCGCGGGGCTGGAGGCGAAGGCCGAGCGCTACCTCCAGCAGTCGATCGAGCTCGATCCGACCGGGGTGGAAGTGCAGTTGGCGCTCGACGAGATCCGTAGGTCACGCGAATCGAAGGATGCACCGAAGAAGGGCGTTTTCGGCTCTCTCTTCAAGAAGGGGTGAGCGGGAGAGTGGGATGGAAGTGAAAGCGGTCGGCGTGACCGACACGGGGCGCCAGCGCCAGCACAACGAGGATTTCTTTCTCGTTCAGCCGGAGGCAAAGCTGTTTCTCGTCGCGGATGGCATGGGTGGCCATGCTGCAGGCGAGATCGCGTCGCGCATCGCCGGGGAGTCGATCGCCGAGTTCATCCGGATGAGCCTCGACGAGGACGGCACCTGGCCGCACGCCTACGACGAACAGCTCAAGCCGGGCACCAATCGCCTCCTGGCCGCGGTGAAGGTCGCCAACAACCGCGTGATCGAGGCGATGCGGAAGGACGCTCGCCTCCGCGGCATGGGGACGACCGTGGTCGCCTCGCTGCTCGAGGGGGAGACGATGTCGCTCGCCCATGTCGGCGACTCGCGCGGTTACCTCATCCGCGGCTCGCAGATGAAACGGATCACCAACGATCACTCCTGGGTGTTCGAGCAGGTGCAGGCCGGGATGCTCACCGAAGCCGAGGCCGAGCACCATCCGCTGCGCAACGTGATCACACGCGCCCTCGGGGGCGCTCTCACCGTCGTCCCGGAGGCGAGCGAGGTGGCGATCCAGAACGGCGACATCTTCCTTCTCTGCTCCGACGGGCTGACGGGGATGGTCCCGGAAGACGAGATCCTCCGGATCCTCATGGAGAACGAGAATCTCGATGAGGCGGGCAAGAAACTGATCGAGACCGCCAACGCCCGTGGAGGAAACGACAACATCACGGTCGTGCTGGTGAGGGCCGGATAGAAAAACAAGGGGCCAGGGGCCAGGGCCCAGGGGTGGATGGCCCGTATCGTGAAAAGTTTGTTCGCAGTGAATCGAAGTCAAGGAGACCGGGTTTGAACGTCACCATCGAATACTGCGTCGTTTGAAACTACTTGCCGAGGGCCTCCAGTCTGGGGGCCGAAATCAAGAAAGAGCTCGGAATTGATCCCAAGCTGGTTCGCGGAAGCGGCGGCGTGTTCAACGTGATCGTCGGCAACGAGACGATCTACTCCAAGCACGAGACGGGCGAGTTCCCGAGCGAGCGCGAGATCGTCGAGAAGCTGAAGAAGATGTAAGTGGCGGAGGATTCATCCTCCGTCGATCGTCCGTGAAAGACCCGATCCAGCCGATCCCGGAGTGCCCCACCGGCTCCGGGGGAGAGCGGCGGAGGATGAATCCTCCGCCACTACACCACTACAATCACCGCCATGATTTCTCCTGACGAGGTGCGCCGCGTGGCGGTGCTGGCGAGGCTGGAGCTGGACGGCCCGGAGCTCGAGGCGATGGTGCGCGATCTTTCGCGGATTCTCGACTACGTCGAACAGCTCGCTGACGCCGCAGCCGAGGCCGCAGACGGCGAGCTGGCGCTGCCGCTTCGCGACGATACGCCCGCCGCGTCGCTGGAGCTCGAGTCGATCGAGCGGAATGCGCCGTCGATGTTCGGGGGGTTCTTCGTGGTCCCTCCCGTCCTCGGAGGGGAGGAGTGACCCGGACACTCTCCGAGGTCCGCGAGGCGCTCGCTCGCGGCGAATCGCCGCAGGCGATCGTTCGGCGGAGCATTGACGCGATCCGCGCCGGGGATCGGGACATCGGCGCTTTCCTTCATATCGCGGATCCGGGGGTGGCCCACGGGGGGCGGAGGATGAATCCTCCGCCACTTTCCGGCGTGGCGATCGCGGTCAAGGACAACATCCTCGTCGCGGGGCTTCCGGCGACGTGCGGCTCGCGGATCCTCGACGGCTTCGTCCCGCCCGACACGGCGACGGCGGTCGCGCGGCTCGAGTCCGCGGGCGCTGCCGTCGTCGGAAAGACGAATCTCGACGAGTTCGCGATGGGCTCCTCGACCGAGCACTCGGCGTTTCACCCGACGCGCAATCCGCTCGATCTCGAGCGCGTGCCCGGCGGCTCGTCGGGCGGCTCGGCCGCCGCCGTTGCCGCCGGCATGGTCCCCATCGCCCTGGGGTCGGACACGGGCGGCTCGGTCCGCCAGCCCGCGGCGTACTGCGGCATCGTCGGCCTCAAGCCGACCTGGGGGCGCGTGAGCCGGCGCGGCCTCGTCGCCTTCGCCTCCTCGCTCGACCAGATCGGAATCCTGGCGCGATCGGCCGCCGACTGCGCGCCGGTTCTCGCCGCGATGGCGGGGCACGATCCGCTCGACTCGACCTCGAGCTCGCGGCCGGTGGACGACTACGCGTCGCGGATCGGACGCGGACTCGAGGGCCGCCGTTTCGGCGTGATCGGCGAGGCGCTCGCCCTTCTCGGCGCGGAGGAGCGCCGCGCGCTGGAGAGCGCCCTCGGCGCGATCCGCAAGGGTGGTGGCCTCGTCGAGACCGTCTCGGTTCCCCTGCTGACGCAGGCGGTGGCGATCTACTCCATCGTGGCGAACGCGGAGGCGAGCGCCAACCTGGCGCGCTACGACGGGGTGAGGTTCGGGGAGAGGGAAGGGGAGGGGTCGCTCGAGTCGATGTACGTGAAGTCCCGGAGCCACGGGTTCGGCGCCGAGGTCAAGCGAAGGATCATGCTGGGAACGTTCGCGCTGTCGGCGGGGTATTACGAGGCGTACTACGGCCGCGCTCAGCGCGCGCGCCGCGCACTCGCCGCGCAGCTCGCCAGGGCGTTCACGTCGGTCGACATCCTCGTCACCCCGACCACGCCCGGCCCCGCCTTCCGCCTCGGGGAGAAGCTGGACGATCCGCTGTCGATGTACCTCACGGATCTGTTCACCGTCCCGGCCAACCTCGCCGGCCTCCCCGCCATCGCCTTCCCCTTCGGCCACGCCGAGAACGGCCTGCCGCTGTCCGTGCAGTTGATGGGACGGGCTTGGGAGGAAGGAGGGTTGATCGGGGCAGCGGTGGAGATAGGGAGCTAGGCAGAAGTGAGGCAAGGCAGAAGTGAGGCAAGGCTGAAGGCAGAAGGCAGAAGGCAGAAGTGAGGCAAGGCAGAAGGCAGAAGGCAGAAGGCAGAAGTAAGAGCAACGGCAACGGCAGAACCGGCAACGGCAGAACCGGAACCGGCCGTGGTTTTGCTTTTGCCTTTACTTCTGCCTTCTGCCTTCTGCCTTGCCTTCTGCCTTCTGCTTTCTGACTTCGTTTCCCCCTCCTGGCCGTGACATCCGCGCCTCCGTGCCTTAAGATGAATAAGTTTCCGGCAGGTGGCCGGACGGGGAGACTGGTGTGTGTAAGTGGCGGGTGGGAGTTCTCATAGCGGCGGTGCTTGTGGGGTCGTCGCTTCTGGCGGGGGAGGTCATTCAGGCGCCCTTCGGTCCCGCGGCCACCATTCGACTCGAGTCCGACCAGGAGATCTCCCTCTGGGTGACGCCGGAGCGCGGGGATGCCTGGAGCCGCCTCTCGCTCCGCTACACCGGGGACGCTTCGAACTGGCGGGAGCTAGCGCGCCTCAACGGCCAGGGATCGACCCTGCACGCGGGGCAGAGCGTGCGCATCCCGCTCGTCATGCTCCGCGAGGAGATGCAGCTCGAGGCGATCCGCGCGCTTTTTCCCGCGGACCGGCGGAGCGAGAAGGGATGGCGGCACAAGGTCGTCGCCGGAAGCTCGGTCGAAGGGGAGTCGCTCTGGACGATCGCCGAATGGTTCACGGGCGACGGAGCGAACTACGCGAGGATCCGTGACGCGAATCCCGGCCGCGTCCTCTCTACCCGCCGGGGCGAGTGGATCGTGGTGCCGGACGAGGTGCTGAATCCGCCCTTCCGCTCGGCGAAGGTCGATGTCCTGCAGATCGCCGAGGATGATCCCGACACGCAGCCCGAACGGGTGGCGACGGGGAGGGTGGCCGAGATCGCGGAGGTCTCCTCCGGCGACATCCAGCTCGAGTACCACCGCGGTACGTCCCGCCCTTACGCGGTCTACAAGCTTCGCCAGGGAGAGGCGCTCTACTCCTCGGTGGCGATCCGCTTCACCGGGCGCGTCTACGCGCGCGACGTCAACGAGGTCGTCGACGAGATCGTCAGGTTCAACGGGATCGAGGACGTCTCGAAGATGAGAGTGAACTACCCGGTCCGGATCCCGATGGAGCTGCTCACCGCCGAATGGCGCCCGTCGGACGATCCGAAGCGCCTGGCGCGCGAGCGGACGCAGCGCGAGAGCGCGAATCTGGCGCGGCGTGTTCTCGGCAGCGCGAGCCTGTCGGGCGTCCACATCGTGATCGACCCGGGGCACGGCGGGCGTGACGTCGGGACGGCGCACGAGGACGTGTGGGAGAGCACGTACGTCTACGACGTGGCGGCGCGCCTGAAGAAGACGATCGAGAGCAAGACGGATGCGAAGGTGACGCTGACGACGAAGTCGAGGAGCCGCGAGTACCGGATCCCGGACCGCGACGTGCTCGATCCGATCCGCGATCACGAGGTGCTGACGAGCCCCCGTTACAGCCTGGAGGATCCGGTCGTCGGCGTGAACCTCCGGTGGTATCTGGCGAACTCGGTCCTGCGGCGCGCGATCGCCGCGTCGGCGCCGCCGGAGAAAGTGGTCTTTCTCTCGATTCACGCCGACTCGCTTCATCCATCGCTGCGCGGCGCGATGGCGTACATCCCGGGAGAGCGTTGGGTGAAGGGGACGTTCACGAAGACGGGGCCGATTTACCTCGCGCGCGCGGAGGTGCGGGAGAGCCCGACCGTGTCACAGTCGGACACCGAGGCGCTGCTCGCCGAGGGGTTGTCGACGAGGCTGGCCGAATCGATCATCGACTCGTTCCGGAAGCAGGAGCTGAAGGTCCACCCGTACCAGCCCGTGCGCGACAACGTGGTGCGGCAGGGAAGGGAGTGGGTCCCGGCGGTGATCCGCTACAACAAGATTCCCGCGCGCCTCCTCCTCGAGGTCTGCAACCTCGGCAACCCCGAGGATCGCCGTCTCATGAAGACCCGGGCGTTTCGCCAGGAGGTCGCGGAGGCGATCCACGATGGGATCGTGGAGTTCTTTATCGACGACGAGGGGACGGGGGTGAGGACGGCGGCGAGGTGAAACGAAGTCAGAAGGCAGAAGTAAAGGCAGAAGGCAGAAGGCAGAAGGCAGAAGTAAAGGCAGAAGGCAGAAGTAAGCAGAAGGCAGAAGAAGAAGTAAGGGCAAAGTCAGAATCGTTTGCCGCCTGCACTCCGGAGGAGTGCCAGAAGGTAGCCGGGCGGTCGAGCGAAGCGAAGACCCCCGGTACACGAC
>JBHEOL010000031.1:0-2847 GCA_046261635.1 Thermoanaerobaculia bacterium
CGGGTTGCGGGCGGGACAACGCCATCTCGACGCCGCCACCTCCTCAACGATGAACCACATCGCCTCGTCGGCGGCGGCGCCGATCTGACGTCGTCCCGCCCGCAACGCGGCCCCTCTGGTTTCTTTCACAGCCTCTGAGGGGAGAGATCAAGTTCCGCCTCGATGGAAAGAAACTGAAAGGGGAGTGGGCACTGATTCATCTCCGCGGGCGAAGCCGCAAGGGAAACGAGTGGCTGCTGGTCAAGCACCGCGACGCATGGGCGACCGCGGACGTCGACGTCACCGAGCTCGCGCCTCAATCGGTCGTGTCGGGAAAGCTCGTCGAAGAGGTCGGGGACGGGAAGGTCTGGGTCAGCAACCACAAGAACACCCCGAGCGGGAGCCGCACGGTCGCCGATCGGCTGCGCCAGAAGAAGAAGCAGGGCGCGATCGGCCCTGCGGAAAAAGCGTCCGCAAAGAAGGCCTCCGCGGAAGCGAAGCGAGCGAAAAAGGCGCCTCCGAGAGCGACCCGGGCGTCCGCGAAGAGCGCCGCGCGTCCCACGTCCCGCAAGAAGTAACTCCTCCCCCCGGGGGTCAATCGGCGGGAGCGAACTCCTGCCGCTGCTCGGGGGTCAGCGATTCCCAATCGGCCGCCAGCGCTTCCAGCATCTTCTTCTCGGACGGAAAGCTCGAGCGCTGCAACGCCTCGACGAGGGGGAACCAGGCGACGGCATCCACCTCCGTGAGCTGCGGGACGAGCTCTCCCTCGCAATAGAGCATCAGGAAGAATTCGACGTACTTGTGGATCAGGGATCCTCCCGCCCGGAAGAAGTACTCGATGGTCTCGAGTGGCCGGACGACCTCGGCCCGGACTCCCGTCTCTTCCTGGACTTCGCGGACAGCGGCCTCGGCCGCGGTTTCGCCCGGGTTGGCCGCCCCTTTCGGGAGGCCCCAGCGCGTCCCCCCCCGGGTGGCGATCATGATCAGGTGCGGCCCATCCCCTCGCAGCGTCAGAACGGCACCTCCGGCCGACCGTTCCACGCGCGCCCCCCGATTCGTCTGCATCGAAGGGGATTCTACAACGGCATGCCTCCGAAGAGCCTGCTAACGATCCCGGTTTTGGGTGCATCGCAGCGTCAATTAGAGTAGATTGGATTCACAGATCAACGGCCAGGAGGTGGCGATGGACACGCTGGCAGTAATCACTGTCGTACTGATCGCGGCAGTCGTCGTACTGGGATGGCTTCTTGCGAAGAAGCTCTCGCAGGACAAGATGCAGATGTTTCTCAACAAGCGCAAATCGGAGGCGAAGATCTCCGTCCCGGCGGACTTCGTCGAGGCGAACGCCCGCATCCCGGTTGCGTTGGCGGTCACGAAGGACAAGCTCTACTACGAGAATGCCGATCTCGAAGCGAGCCTCGATCTCGAGCAGATCGAGGAGGTCGAGTACGGCAGCGAGCTTTTCACGGGCCAGGAAGTCGCGAACGGCCGGGTTCTGCGACTCCGCTCTCACGGCCACGCGTTCGAGTTCGTGCTCGACAAGGTGAACGGAGAGCGTTTCGAGACCGTCCTTCCCCGGCACCGGGCCGACGAGCCGGGCGATGTTCACGTAGCCAGCTGATTTTCGTTTCGTGCAGGTACAGGGAGAGGGCGTCCTGCCCTCTCCTTTTTTTTTGAGCCGTATCCGCATGGCGTGGAGCATTCGCGATCCGCGGCAGGAATGGGGACCGGGGGGGCCCTGTTGGGTTGACAGGCGTAGCCCGGGAGCTGAAGATGTGCCTCCTCCCGGGGGGCGCCGGGCTGGTTTCGGGGTGTGGCGCAGTCTGGTAGCGCACCTGCTTTGGGAGCAGGGGGTCGGAGGTTCGAATCCTCTCGCCCCGACCAAAAACTTCGCCGGACGATGTGGTGGGTATAGTTCAGTAGGTTAGAACGTCGGATTGTGGCTCCGAAGGTCGTGGGTTCGAATCCCACTACCCACCCCAGATTCTCTTTCGCTCGAGGCCGGTCTCGGCACCGCACCTGCCCGTAGCTCAGCTGGACAGAGCAACGGCCTTCTAAGCCGTGGGTCGCGCGTTCGAGTCGCGCCGGGCAGACCACTTCCTTCCTCGCTTCCGCCTGCGACCACTCTCCGTTCGCTCTCGTGGAATGTCTCACGACCCCGACTCGGCCGAAGGAGCTGCCCAACCACCGATGAAAAGCAAAAGCCGCCCGGGCAGGGGCGGCTTTTTTTCATCATCACGCCCCCACGGTTGGTCGGGGAAGGGTCGTGCAGGCAGTGACCAACCGTGGGGGCAGTGACAGCTGGAAACCGGGTTTGCTGCGCTAAGTGTACCTCAACCAGCGGATGATTTCGGGAATTGTGGGCTTCTTCCCGTACATGAGGATTCCGACCCGGTAGATCTTCGAAACGATCCAGGTCATCAGCACGATGGTTGCCAACATGAGGACGATCGAAAGCGCGATCTGCCACGCCGGAGGCATCTGAATCCCGATCCGGAGGTACATCAGGATGGGGGAGAAAAACGGAATCAGCGAGAGGACCGTCGAGAGCGTCCCGTCCGGGTTTTTCATCACAGGCATCAGCATGAACATCGGCACGATCAGGAACAGATTGGCGATCGCCATCAGCTGCTGGGCGTCCTCCTCGGTATTGAACATCGAGCCGATCCCGGCATAGATGGTCGCGAAGAGGAAGTAGCCGAGGACGTAGAAGATTGGGAGATAAATCAGGCTCGTCATCGGGATCTTCGGCATGTTCTCGCCACTGATCGACAGCGCCATGGCCATCTGCGGAGCGGTGAAAAGGAGCCCGCTCGCCGTCCAGATCGCGATCTGGGTCAGCCCCACCGCGCCGATTCCGACGATCTT
>JBHEOL010000063.1:0-4535 GCA_046261635.1 Thermoanaerobaculia bacterium
TCCCTGCTCTTCCTCGATGCAATCGGACGATCCGCTGTGTTCCAGCACAGCAGCGAAATCGCCTCGTTCGAGCTCCCGCCAGACCGCGATCCGGCACCTCTGCCCGGCATTGAACTCCGGCGGACAGACCGTATCCTCGGCCATCTCCAGGTTCCTCGCTGCCTTTTCCACGTCTCCTTCGAGGAGCGCGAGATCGGTCAGGTGACCGATCGAAGCGCAGAAGTCGGGGCGGATGGAGACCGCGGTCTCGAACTCGCGTCTGGCCTGTTCGTACCGCCCGGTGAGCATGTAGAGCTCGCCGAGAGAGTCGTGAGGATTCGCCTGATCCGGCGCGGTGGCGAGATAAGCGCCGAAGAATCGCTCCGCGGCGGCGAAGTCACCCTTTCCCATGCTGATGTAGCCGAGCTGATTCTGAGCGACGACCCACTCGGGATCGATCTCGAGAACCCGGGTGTAGCATTCGGCGGCAGCCTCGAGCTCACCCTGCGACCAGGACCGGTCGCAACGGATCGCCAGCGCGCTGACGTCATTCGGTGCTTCGGCCAGGTACTGTTCGAGCAACTCGCCGGCGTGTTCCTGGTCGCGTTCGATGAGAGCGAGCCGGTAGCGCATGAGGAACCGCTCCCGGGCGGAGAGGCGCTCCAGATCCGTCTGCTCGACGAGCTCTTTCATCCTGGCTGCCCGGGTCGCCTTGTCGGTCGACAGGAGCAGCAACTTGAAGCGGGCCATGGCGAAGGAAGGATCGAGCTCGACGGCCCGGGCGTAATGCTCGCGCGCCTCGTTGTGGTAGAGCTGCTTTTCGGCGTCGAGGCCCTCCTGGAAGGCCCCGAGGGCGGGTTCGGACGAGCTCGACCATTCGGCCTCGCCATTGAGTTGATGAAGGGCGATGGCGGCTCCTATGGCCAGAACCGCGACGCCGATCAGGATCATCATCCATCTGCGCATCATGAGCCTCTCGCCCCGGGGTGGCCCCCCGCGGGCGTACCGCGCGCGGGCGTGAGCCCGGGCCGGTGCATCTAAAGAAGGTTTCGGGGGAACTCTCCCATTCCGGGCGGTGGGAAATCTGCTGTTACGCATCGTATCCCACACCCGGCCCACTCTCCCCTGGGGGCGGCGACGGTGCTGCAACCCCTCGGTGAACGAGCGAAGGCGGCTGTGAGAAGGCCGCCCCCGGCTCCGCGATGCGAGTCGGCGAAGCGGAGGCTGAAACATCTCTCGCCGTGCGGCCGCACACGCCTCGTGTGATCCCGTAGCGACCGGCGTGACAGGAGGAGCCACTCATGGAGGTAGCCCCAGTCACACGGCGAAGAAGGGTGTGGAACCGAGAATGGTGATGTCGGCGGAAATCACCGTAGCGAGATTCACCGTCGACGGAGCCCAATCGGAATGAACAGGTGGAAGCGATGAAAAAGACGACGATGATGGTACTCACAGCCTTCGCTCTGGTGCTTTTCGCAGCGCCGGTCGCGCAGGCCGAGGACGGAGCTGCGGTGTACAAGGCGAAGTGCGCGGCGTGTCACGGTGCGGATGGCAAGGGCGACACGGCGATGGGCAAAAAGCAGGGCCTGAGAGATCTCGGATCGGCGGACGTTCAGAAGCAGACCGACGAGGAGCTTACGGCGGCCATCGCGGACGGTAAAGGAAAGCCGGCGCACGCTTACTCGAAAAAGGGAGTCACGGCCGAGCAGATCAAGGCGCTCGTGGCTCACATTCGAACTTTGAAGAAGTAGCGGCATGACGGCGCGCGGCCGCGCCCTAGATGCCGGCTTCAGTCGCCGGCGGGGTGAGCTCGTGATCGCCGTGGAGGCAGACCGTTTCCGCCAGGGGATGGTCTGACGAGTGATCAGCTCGCAGGCGCGCCCTGCAAGAACCCGCAGGGCGCGTCAGCCCCCACTCCGATCTCCGTGCCCGTCTGGCGGCAATGACGCGGAGGGACGAAAATGGGTACCGGAGTTCTGTTCGACGCAACACTGTGCATCGGCTGCCAGGAGTGCGAAGCCGGATGCGCGGCAGAAAACGACCTGCCGTGGAACGACGAGATGGTCAACCAGGCCAAAGCGTCGGACCTGAAGTTCACGTACATCAAGACGGTCGACGACGACAAGTTCATGCGGCATCTCTGCATGCACTGCGAGGATCCGACGTGCGTGTCGGTATGCCCGGTGGCAGCGTTGATCAAGACCGCCGACGGGCCGGTCATCTACGACGCGGACAAGTGCATGGGCTGCCGCTACTGCATGGTGGCGTGCCCGTTCGGAGTACCCAAGTACGAGTGGACCTCCCTCAAACCCCGCATTCGCAAGTGCACCGGTTGTCCCGAGCGGATCGCGAAGGGCGAGCCGACTGCCTGTTCGGAAGCCTGCCCGACCGGCGCGACGATCACCGGAGAGCGCGAAGCGCTTCTTGCCGAGGCCGACAGGCGCATCCGGGAAAACCCGGAGGCCTACTATCCGCACGTGTTCGGATCGACCGAGGTCGGCGGGACGACGACGTTGTTCCTCTCCTCGATTCCGTTCGAGAGATTCGGGCTCGACGCGGCGTATCCCGATGAGCCTCTCCCGTTGCTCACCCATCGGGCGCTCTCGAAGATTCCCAGCGTGGTGACGGTGGGGTTCGTTCTTCTCGGTGGCATCTGGTGGATCACGAATCGAAGAGACGTGGTCGCCGCCGAGGAATCGAACCATCGGAAAGAAGAGGAGTGAGCTCATGAGCCTGCAAATGCCAAGAATCACCTTCTGGCGGGTGGTGTTCGTTGCGATCCTGATCGCCGGTGCTGCAGCCACGGTGATCCGGTTCACCCAGGGCCTCGGCCCGGCGACGAACCTGTCCGACGAGTTCCCGTGGGGGATCTGGATCGGGTTCGACATCCTCTGCGGAGTCATGCTCGCGGCGGGCGGATTCACGCTCATGGCCACGGTCCACATCTTCAACGCCGAGCGGTTTCATCCGATCGTGCGACCGGCCCTGCTGACCGCGTTTCTCGGATACCTGCTCGTCGTCGGCGCGCTGATGTTCGATCTCGGTAAGCCCTGGAACGTCTGGCATCCCATGGTGATGTGGAACCCCAGCTCGGTGATGTTCGAAGTGGGCTGGTGCGTGATGCTGTACACCACTGTCCTCAGTCTCGAGTTTGCACCGATCGTGTTCGAGCGCTTCCGCCTCGAGCGCCCACTGCGGATCATCCGCTACATCTCGCTCCCGCTGGTCATCTTGGGCGTTCTTCTGTCGACCCTTCACCAGTCGTCTCTCGGATCTCTCTACCTGATCGTGCCGGGCAAGCTGCATCCGCTTTGGTATTCGCCGCTTCTCCCGGTTCTGTTCTTCGTCTCGGCAATTGCCGTCGGTCTCGGAATGACGATGCTCGAGGCGGCGCTGTCCGCGAGGCACCTCGGACATCGGTTCAACGTCTCGATCATGTCCTCGCTCGCTCGAATCCTCCTGGTGGTGCTGGCGGTCTACGCCGTTCTCCGCTTCCAGGATCTCTCTGCGCGCGGCGCGTGGGGCTATGCACTCTCGGGCGGATACGAGGCGTCATTCTTCTGGGTGGAGATCGCTCTCACCCTCGCCATTCCAGCCGTGCTGCTCAGCATGGCCCGCATCCGGACTTCAGCCCGCGGGCTGTTCTGGGTCTCCATCTGTGTGGTGGCGGGCTTCGTGACGAACCGCCTCAACGTCAGCATCACCGGCATGGAGGCTTCCGCTGGTGTGACCTACATCCCGAAATGGACCGAGGTTGCGATCACCGCGAGTATCGTCGCGGTCGGAATCGCGATCTTCGGTCTGGCTGCCAAACATCTGCCGATCTTCGAGCATTCGGAAGCGGGAGCCGGCGCTCCCACCACGGGTCGGATCGAGGGCTCGAGCGCGGCTGAACCAGCTCCCTCCACCCCATGACCCAGGAGTTCCCATCGAGCCAGAGCTCCCCGGCAGCATTTTCGAGGCTGCGGGGGAGTCTCGGCGCGAGGGTGTTCATGGTCCTGATCGGGGTTCTCCTGCTCGCTTACTTCCTCTACGGCGGGTATGCAATCCAGCGCCAGAAGCACGATATGGAGCAGGCGACCCTCCACAACGGAGAGCTCATCAGCGACGTTCTGCTCCGGACTCTATCGTTCTCGATGCTCCGGAACGACCGGGAGGCTCTGATGGCGATGGTCAAGACGGTGCAGGACGAGCCGGGCATCATCAGCGTCCGGGTCTTCGACAGGGTCGGCGGGATCCGGTACTCCGGCACTCCCGACGAGATCGGGATGGTCGTCTCGACGCGATCTCCCTCCTGCTCGGTCTGTCACCTCGAGGGGGAGCCGAAGCCGAGTATCCCGCGGTCCGAGCGCTTCCGGATCTTCCGGGAAGGCGACGAACGAATCCTCGGCGTGATCACGCCGATCCCGAATTCCCCGACCTGCTCGAATGCGGATTGCCACGCGCATCCGGCGGACCATCAGGTTCTGGGCGTCCTCGACACCACGCTCTCTCTCGAAGAGACCGAAGAGTCGATCGCCGCGGGGGCGCGGGCTCTGATGGTCTGGGGATTGGTT
>JBHEOL010000074.1:0-10315 GCA_046261635.1 Thermoanaerobaculia bacterium
GGGCATGGCGGGGGATCCTGATCGCCATCGCCGGAGTCTTCATGATCGGAGTTCTCGGTCTGCTCGCCTGGAACTGGATCGGCGGCAGCGAGGGGAACGAAGACTCCGCCGTCATCGTCGAGCCTTCCGACGAGGAGCCGGTGGTCGAGTCCGACCTCGTCGCCCGCGAACCATCCCTCTCCGCCTCACCGGACCAGCAGAGCTTCGGCGAGCTGCGCCGCGGCACCAGGGCCGTCCGTCAATTCGAGATCTCCAACAACACGGACGACACCCTCCCGATCACCGTCCTTCGCTCCGACTGCCGCTGCCTCTGGTTCGAATATGCGGACACGATTCCCCCCCGCGGAACCACGACGCTGACCGTGACCGTGGACGCAGCGAAAGCGCCGGCCGGAACCCTGCGGGAAAGCGTGCGCATCGTTTCCAGGACCGAGCCTCCCATCACGGTGGCTGTCGAGGTGATCGCGGAAATCGGGGGGTAGAACGAATAGGACAAATAGGCGGAATAGGACAAATAGGACCCATAGGACCCATAGGACCCATAGGACGAATAGGTAGAACGGGCGGAGGCGCCGACCAGGAACCACGGGCCGCAACCCTCCCCGTGCTGATCAATCGTCCTATTGGTCCTATTGGTCCTATTCGTCCTATTCGTCCTGGTGTTCTCTATTCGTCCTAGCGTTCTCTATTCGTCCTATCGTCATCCCCCTCTCCGTCACCGCTTCTTCACAACCCGGACTCTATGACCCCTCGAATTTTGCTAACCTCCTATGCCCACTGGGTTTTCCGGACCGGAACCATCGCCCCGGCGGCGAGTCTTCCACAAACAACTGGAGCAGATCTCGATTGATGAAACTCATCCAACTGGCGGCGACGGTCTTTCTGCTCTCCGCCCTGCAACTGCATGGACAGGACACGCTGACGCTCGAGGAGGCGATCGCACTCGCACAGTCGCGAAACGAGCGGGCCCTTCAGGCGGCGGCATCGGTGGATGCGGCGGAGGCCCGGCTCGACCGCGCCCGCACGTTCTTTTTCCCCAGTCTGACGATCAACGGGAACTACACCCGCCGCGCCTACGAGACCGTGCGGGAGATCGGCGGCGAAGACGTCGTGATTCAGAGCTACAACGCGCTCAGCGGAAACGCGACGCTGAACCAGTCGATCTTCGATGCGCGGGCGTTCCCGCTGCTCAGGCAGGCGCGTCACGCGGCTGAGGCCATCCGGCTCAGCGCCTCGGACACGACGCGCCGCATCGGATTCGAAGCGGCCGATGCCTTCATCATCACGCTCGGCGTCGAGCAGATCGCCTCCGCGGCGGTCCGCCGCAGCGAGTTCGCGACCACCTCGCTCGTCGATGCCCGCGCGCGATTCGAAGCGGGGCTGGTCAGCTCGAACGACGTCACGCGGGCCGAGCTCGAGCTCGCGACCGCGCGGCGGGAAGTCGCGCAATCCGCAGGGAGCGTCGCGGCGGCTTACCTGGCGCTCGGCAACCTTCTCAACGCCGAGATCGCGGCTCCACTCACCCCGCCCACCGACCTGCTCGAAGCGGCGGCTCGCGCCGAGCGGAACGTGAGCCAGGCGATCGCCTACGCGCGGGAGAACCGCCCCGATCTTCTCGCGCTCCGACGGAACGTCGACGCCTTTGGCGCCTTTGCCGACGAGCCGCGGACCCGGATCTTCCCCCGGTTCGATCTCGTGGCCCAGTGGCGCATGACGAATGAAGGCGGACTGAGCGGACGCGATGAGGATGGGTCCGCTGCAGTGCTCATGGGGTGGAACCTGTTCGACGGTGGTGAGCGGACGGCCGAGCGCGCCGAGCGGCTCGCAAACCTCCGATCGGCCGAGCTCCAGGCTCGGGCTGTCGAGCGCGGAATCGAGACCGAGATCCGCACCGCTCTGGTCGACCTGGAAAGCCAGCGCGCCTCGTTCGAAGCGGCGAGCACGGCGACGGTCGCCGCCCGCAGGAATCTGGAAGAAACGACTGAGTTATACCGGCAGGGACTCACGGGAGCCCTCCAGGTCGCGGACGCGACGACGCAGTTGTTCGAAGCGGAAGTGGCCGAGGCTCGGGCGCGATACGAGATCGCCCGGGCGTGGCTCGTCTATCGCGCGGCCGTGGGGCTCGAGCCCCTCGAACAGGAGAATTCATGAACGCCTCGACATCCCGCCTCGCGATCGCCTTCGCCATCGCGCTCACCGCCCTGAGCTCGACTGCATGCTCGAAGGAAGAGGCCAGTGCCGCCGGCGCGGGGGCTGGCCGGAGAGCGATCGAGTTCCCCGTCGAAGTGATCTCGGTCGAAGCGCGCGAGGTCACCTACGCGCTGACTGCCGTCGGCTCGGTCGACGCGTTCGAGCAGGTCGAGATCACCGCCCGTGTCGCCGGAGCGGTGGAGCGAGTGCTTTTCGCCGAGGGGCAGATGGTTCGCGCCGGGCAGGCGCTGGTGGAGATCGAGCCGCAGCGATACCGGATCGCGGTCGACTCCGCGCGTGCGAACGTTCAGCGCGCCGTGGCCGAGCAGGCCGAGGCGCAGGCCGCCCTCGAGCGCCGGACGAGCGCGAACGAGAAAAACCCGGGGCTGATCCGCGGCGAGGAGATCGCGACGTGGGAAACCCGGGCGCAGACGGCTGCAGCGGAGGTCTCCCAGGCGAGGGCTGCGCTCCAGCAGGCCGAGCTGAATCTTCGCGACGCCTTCGTCCGCGCGCCGGTCAGCGGCGTGGTGCAGACGCGGCAGGTGCAGACCGGGCAGTACGTCCCGGTCGGAACCGTGCTCGCGACGATGGTCCAGCGCGACCCTCTCCTGCTCCGTTTCGAGGTGCAGGAACAGGACGCGACGCCCCTGGCCACGGGCCAACAGGTCACGTTCCGCGTGAGTGAGCTCGGCGAGCCGTACACGGCCACGATCACTCACGTGGCCGGATCGGCGGACCGCAGCTCGCGCATGGTCGACATCACCGCGCGCATCGACGACCCGAGGCGCGACCGACTGACTCCCGGAGCATTCGCGCGCGTGACGATCCCGATCGGCTCGTCCGGCAGCTCTCCCGTCATCCCCCAGACTGCGATCCGACCGAGCGAGAAGGGATTTCTCGCCTATGTCGTCGAGGATGGGGTGGCGCGCGAGCGCGTGCTGACCCTGGGAATGAGGACGCCCACCGGAGACGTCGAAGTGAGAAACGGAATTCGGCCCGGAGAGCGCCTCGTGATCCGCGGATCGGAAGCCCTCCGCGAAGGCGCGAAGGTGCGCGTTACCGAGGCCAGCGACGAACCGACGACCCTCCGTCCGGCGGGGACGGCGAGTACCAGCACCAATCCGAGCTCCTGAGCGGGCTGAGAGCCCTGGAGAGATTCCGATGAACATCACCGAAGTCTGTATTCGCAAACCGGTGTTCGCATGGATGATCATGCTGGCGGCGGTCGTGTTCGGTGCGGTCTCCGCATCGAGGATCGGAATCAGCCAGTTCCCGGACGTCGACTTTCCGACCATCAACATCGGAGTCTCGTGGGAAGGCGCGGCGCCCGAGGTCATCGAGCACGACGTGGTCGAGCCGATTGAAGAAGCGGTCATGCAGGTCGAGGGCGTCAAGTCGGTGGTGTCGAACTCGCGGCAGGGATCGGGCTCGATCACGGTCGAGCTCGACCTCGAGCGCAGCGTCGATCTCGCTCTGCAGGACGTACAGGCGAAAGTCTCGCAGGTACAGAGGCGTCTCCCACGCGACATCGATCCTCCGATCGTGTCGAAGTCGAATCCCGAGGACCAGCCGATCATGTGGATCGGCCTGGCGGGACCTTACTCGCCCCAGCTGCTGGCAGACACGGCGCGCTACCGCCTGAAGGAGCAGCTCCAGACCGTCCCCGGCGTCGGCGAAGTGATGATGGGAGGATTCCAGGAGCGGAACGTCCGCATCTGGCTGGATGCGAATCTTCTCGACGAGCGCGGGTTGACGGTGAACGACGTGATGCAGGCCCTGCAGCGCGAGCACGTGGAGCTGCCGGCCGGCCGCATCGAGACGCAGGGACGGGAGATCAACGTCCGGGTTCTCGGGGAAGCGTTCGACCTTCAGGAGCTCCGCGGCATCGTCATTCGCGAGGTCCAGGGAGCTCCCGTCTATCTCTCCGACGTCGCCCTCGTCGAAGACGGGTTCGAGGACGTGCGCCGGCTCTCACGCGCGAACGGCCTTCCGGCGATGGGAATCGGCATCAAGAAGATGCGAGGCGCGAACGCAGTAGCGGTCGCGCAGGGAATCCGGGCCGAGCTCGAGGAGATTCAGAAGACGCTCCCCGAAGGGATCGAGATCGGGATCAACTTCGACTCGACCCGGTTCATCGAGGAATCGGTCCACGAGATCGAGTTCGAGCTCTTCCTCTCGGTCCTCCTGACGGCGATCGTCTGCTGGATCTTCCTCGGCTCGTTCTCGAGCACGATCAATGTCGTCCTGGCGATTCCGATGTCCCTGCTCGGAACGGTCGCGGTGATCTACTTCCTCGGATTCACGCTCAACACGTTCACCCTCCTTGGGCTCGCGCTCGCGGTCGGAATCGTGGTCGACGACGCGATCATGGTTCTCGAGAACATCTACCGCCACGGAGAGATGGGGAAGGACCGCGTCCGAGCGGCCCGGGAGGGAACCCAGGAGATCAAGTTCGCGGCGCTCGCCGCCACGCTCGCCGTCGTGGCGATCTTCGCGCCCGTCATCTTCATGGAGGGGGTGATCGGGAAGTTCTTCCTCCAGTTCGGCGTGACGCTCTGCGTGGCGGTACTGCTCTCGTATCTCGAGGCGATCACGCTCGCGCCTGCCCGGACCTCGCAGCTTCTTTCGACGAGTCGTGAGCATCGCGGCCGGCTCGGTCAGACGATCGACCGCGGATTCGACACGCTTGCCCGCAACTACTCGCGCGTTCTCGCGCTCGGCCTTCGGCGGCCGCTGGCGATTCTCGCGATCGCCTTCATCCTCTTCCTCGGATCTCTCTGGATCTACAGGCAACTTCCGAGCGAGTTCGTCCCCTCGCAGGATCAGAGCAGGCTGATGGTGCGGGTGCAGACCGCCGTCGGCTCCGACCTGAGCGAGACCGACCGCGCGTTCGCGCAGATCGAGAATTACCTGCTCGACCGCTCGGAGGTCCAGCGGATCCTCGCAATCGTCGGCGGATTCGGCGGCGGTGGCGTGAACACCGGAATCATCTTCATCACCCTCTCCCCGCCGGACCAGCGCGAGCTCGGCCAGAACGAATTCGCCTCCGACATCCGCCGCGACCTGAACTCGTTCCCCGGGGTCCGGGCCATCGTCCAGGATCTCTCGCAGCGGGGATTCACCGCCTCACGCGGCTTCCCGGTGGAGTTCTCGGTCCGCGGCTCGGACTGGGACCAGCTCATCCTGCTCAGCGAGCAGATGAGGGAACAGCTGCAGGAGAGCGGCCTGGTCGTCGATCTCGACAGCGACTACCAGGTCGGCATGCCCGAGCTTCGGATCATCCCGGACCGCGCGCGCGCGGCCGACCTCGGCGTGTCCGTGGATGAAGTCGCGACCGCGATCAATGCGATGGTCGGCGGAGTTCGCGCCGGCAAGTACAGCGCGGACGGCCGCCGCGTCGACGTGAGGATGCGCCTTCTCGCGGATCAGCGAACCCGGCCGGAGGACCTGAGCCGGCTGCGCGTGAGAAGCCGCTCCGGAGATCTGGTTCCGCTCTCGGCGCTGGTGACGACCGAGGAGCGGCCCGCTCTGCAGGCGATCACGCGCCAGGACCGCGAGCGCGCGATCAGCATCTTCGGCAATATCGCTCCGGGGCATTCCCAGGACGAGGCGCTCGCTTTCGTCGAGCAGATCTCGGATGATCTCCCAGCGGGCTATCACGCCGTGCTGAGCGGCTCGTCCGTCGCCTTCCGGGAGTCGTTCGGCGCTCTTCTCTTCGCCCTCGTTCTCGGCATCATCGTCGCCTACATGGTGCTCGCCTCCCAGTTCAACTCCTTCCTCCATCCGGTGACGGTGCTGACTGTCATTCCCCTTTCGGTCGCCGGCGCGGCGCTGGCGCTGTTCCTGACCGGGAAGAGCCTCAACATCTTCTCGATGATCGGGCTGCTGCTCCTGATCGGGATCGCGAAGAAGAACTCGATCATCCTGGTCGACTACGCTACCCAGATCCAGGCGACGGGGAAGGACGCGCGGGACGCGATGCAGCAGGCTGGACCGATCCGCCTCCGGCCGATCCTCATGACCTCGATGGCGACGATGATGGCGGCCGTCCCCCCCGCCCTGGCACTCGGGCCCGGCTCCGAGACCCGGGGGCCGATGGCCATCGCGATCATCGGAGGGATCATCGTCTCCACCCTTCTCTCGCTCATGGTCGTCCCGGCCTTTTACGTGGTCGCCGATCGGATGAAGAACCGCTTCGGAACCCTGCTGCCGAAATGGACGAGAGCCGACCGCGAGCCGGAACCCGAGCCACGCACCGCGGAGAACTGAACAGGTAGAACAAGATTCGACCGCGAATAGACGCGAGATCGTCACATGTGACGACCTTCGCCTGTATTTCGGCTCCTCCCTCGGAGACTGATCACTGAGTGGTTCCTCCGTCCGCTCGACCGGTCATCATGAGCCCATCAACCTTTCGTCATTCGCCCCCGAACTCGCTCTTTGCGATGTTCAGCCTGTTGGCCGTCCCGGTCGTGATCTGGATGCTCTTGTCGGGACCCAAGGCGACTCTCGCCGAAGTCGTCGGGGGGGTTCTGGTGATCTACCTCGCGCTTCTTGCCGCGTTCAGCTTCCGTGCGGCAGACCGGGCCAAACGAGCTCGACGCGAGCTCGAGCTCTCGGAACAGCGGTTCCGGACGGTCTTCGAGATGGCTCCCGACGGGGCCATGCTTCTCTCTCCGGGTGGACGGATCGAAATGGTGAACTGCCGCCTCGAGCACCTCGTCGGCTATCCGCGCGAGCAGCTCCTCGGCCGGAGCGTGGAGGAGCTGCTCGCCGAGTCCGAGCGCGAAAAGTACCGGCAGTTCATCCAGGATCCGAAAGAGTGCCTCGAGAAGAAGTGCATCCGTCCCGAGCCGGTTCAGCTGCGCCATGCCGACGGCACGACCTTTCCGGTCGAGGTCACCTTCTCCCCAATCGAGAACGGGGCGAAATTTCCGCTGATGGTCAGCCTGCGTGACGTCCGGGCCCAGGCCGCCTCGCGCGAAAAGCTCGAGATGCAGGCGCTCCTGCTCGACTGGGTCGGCGAGGCCGTGATCGCGACCGACCGCCACGGGCTCGTCACCTTCTGGAACCGCGCCGCCGAGACGACCTACGGATGGACGGCGGAAGAGGCGATGGGACAGCAGGTCCTCGAGCTCACGCCCGCCGAGACGTCGAAACAGCAGGCAGCCGAGATCCTGGAATCGCTGGGGACGAGCGACCGATGGTCCGGGAGGTTCCAGGTCCGCCGACGGGACGGATCGCCATTCTGGGCAACCGTGACCGACGCCGTGATCCGCGACGAGCGCGGAGAGATCACCTCATTCGTCGGCGTCTCGCGCGATGCCACCGATGAGTTCCGCCAGGAGCAGGAGCCGCGCCTGCGGGATCAGCGGATGAACATGGTCGGGCAGGCGACCCGGGACGTGGTCTGGGATCTCGACCCGGTAGCTGGAACGCTCTGGTGGGGCAACGAGATCACGACGCTCACGGGCGAAGAGGCGCCAGGCGATCTCGAGTGGTGGAAGGAGAGAATTCACCCCGTCGAGCGCGACGAAGTTTCTCGATCACTCGAAGAGGCAATTCGAGGGGACGCCGAAAGGTGGACCGCCGAGTACCGGTTCCGCCGCCACGACGACTCATGGGTCTCGATCTTCGATCGCGCCTGGATCATCCGCAACGAGGATGGGGTCGCGGAGCGCGTGGTCGGGACGATGATGGACATCTCGGAGCGGAAGACTCTGGAGGAGGAGCTTCGTCGCGCAGAGCGGCTCGCGAGCCTCGGGCGCCTCGCGGCGACCGTCTCCCATGAGTTCAACAACGTCCTGATGGGGATTCAGCCGTTCGCGGACCTGCTCGCGCGCACCGCGGTCGACGCGCGGCACGAGCGGATCGCGAAGCAGATCACCGGCTCGGTCTCCCGCGGGCGGCGTATCACGCACGACATCCTGAAGTTCACCCGCCCCACTGAACCCGACCTCCGCCCGCTCGATCTCGGTGAGTGGCTCGAGACCGTCCTCCCGGAATGGCAGGCGGTTCTCGGAGAAAGCGTATGGCTTGCGATCGAGACGGATGAGGGGAACATCCGCGTCGAGGGCGACCGCAACCAGCTCGAGCAGCTCATGTCGAACCTCCTGATGAACGCCCGCGACGCGATCGAGGGAGAGGGCACGGTGACCGTGCGCGTCACGCGTCCCGCGGCCGGAGCCACGTACGGCTTCGGCGCGATCGCCTCGCCGGAAGGATTCGCCCACATCGCGGTCGTCGATTCCGGCGGGGGGGTTCCCGACGAGATTCTCGGCCACATCTTCGAGCCGCTCTTCACGACCAGGCGGGACGGTACCGGGCTGGGCCTCGCGTTCTGTCACCAGATCGTCCAGCAGCACGGCGGGTTGATCTTCGCCGAGAATAATGCGGGAGCAGGGGCGACGATTCACGTCTTCCTCCCGATCGCTTCGAGCGACGCGGAGACGCAGAGCAACGCCTGGCGTATTCTCCGGAGCGACGAAGGGAGGGAGCGGATCGCCGAGGTCGTTCTGATCGAAGACGACTCTCAGGTGACCGAGGGGTTGAGGGCCATCCTCGAGCTCGAAGGGATCGCCGTGCGAAGCGCCGCGAGCGGCGCAGCCGGTCTGGAGGAGCTTGCCATCCGACGACCCGACGTCGTCATCCTCGACGTGGGGCTTCCCGATATCAGCGGAGTCGAATTGTTCCAGATCATCGAGCTGCGTTACCCGGGCCTCCGCATCGTCTTCTCATCCGGGCACCAGGACCTCGGGGCCCTCGAGCAGTTCCTCCGCCCCGGAGTGGAGTTCCTGAGGAAGCCGTACGAGCTCGATACCCTTCTTCGCGCTCTCGAGCGGGTCGCCAGTCACGAGCCGCCCGAGCGCGAGCTCAGCGACTGACGCTTCAGGCGACGGTTTCCTCTTCCTGCATGACTACCGGCGCGACCCGCGGCTGGGCCGTCGTCCGAACCTTCGAGGTCTGGACGAGCGCGACTCCGGCGAAGATCACCACCATCGCAACGATCGCGTTCCATCCGAGAGGCTCGTCGAGGATCAGCCACCCGAGAAAAACCGCGACCGCGGGGTTGATGTAGGCGTAGAGGGAGACGGTCGACGCCTTCAACTTGGAAAGAGCATAGACGTAAGCGCCGTACGCGACGATCGATCCGAACACGCAGAGATAGATGAACGCGATGAGCGTACGGGTGGTGAAGCGAAACTCATCGACGTCGCCGTGGAGCACGCCAGCAATCGTCACGATCCCCCCGCCCAGGAGCATCTGAAGCGCGGCCGACATCAGAGCGGAGGTCTGCGGCGGATGGAACTTCGATCTGAGGGATCCGAAGTTCCAGGCGATCGTGGCGAGCTGAAGCCCGATGACTCCGAGAAGAAAGTTGAGGTCGAACTTCGACCCCACCAGTTCCGGCAGCACGAGGATGATCACGCCTGCGAAGCCGACGAGCATCCCGGCGAGCCTGCGTCTTTCGATTGCCGCACTCCCCTCGCGGCGCGATTCCATCGCAGCCATCCAGAAGGGGGCCGTTCCGACCAGCAGCGCCGCGAATCCGCTCGTGACGAACTGTTCGGCCCACACGACCGAGAGGTTTCCGATCCCGACCATCAGAAACCCGATCAACGTGAGATTCGCCCAGTCGCTGCGCTTTCGCGGCAGCCGGTCGCCCATGGCGAGGCGGATGCTCATCAGCACAACCCCGGCGATCGTGAACCTCACGCCCGGAAAGAGAATCACGGGGAGGGTCTCGATCGCGACGCGAATCGCCAGGTAGGTCGTACCCCATACCGTGCAGACGGTGAAGAAGGCGATGTAGGCCAGGGTTTTTTCGTGCTTCATGACTTCTTGAGGATCGAGATCAAACAAGAGAATAGGACGAATAGGACGAATCGAACAGATAGGACAGATAAGTCCTATGTCCTATAGGTCCTATTCGTCCTATTCGTCCTATTTCGTCCTACTTCGTCCTACTTCGGAAGGGGCGGCACCCGGTCCGAGCGCGCCCGATTGGGGAGCGGCAATTTCTATTGGAGGTGACTCGAGGTCATCCGGGGGTAGTGATACTCCCTCCGGAACCGCCCGACACGGTTGATGTCCCGCGCCAGGTACTCGACCTTGACGTTCCGTT
>JBHEOL010000163.1:0-15875 GCA_046261635.1 Thermoanaerobaculia bacterium
GACCATCACGAGAACTACACGCGATTCCTGGCGCTCGGGCTCCCAGCGAACGCGCCAGCGTTGCGCAGCCGCCTGCCGGAAGGGGAGGTGAAGACCACCGTCCTCTTCCGCCTTCCCGACCGTGCCGGAGCTCTCTTCCGCGCGCTCGCCGTATTCGCCCTCCGCGACATCAACCTCTCGAAGCTCGAGTCACGCCCGATCGCGGGGAGACCGTGGGAGTACGTCTTCTATGCCGACGTCGCCGGCGGGATGGAGGACGTGCCGCTGGCCAACGCCCTCGGGAATCTCCGCGAGATGTGCGAGACGGTCCAGGTGCTCGGGAGCTATCCGGCGGCCGTTGAAGTCAGAAGTCAGAAGGCAGAAGGCAGAAGGAAAGGCAAAGGTCCCCCGTCATCCTGAGAGGCTTTCACAGCCTCTCAGGATGACGGCCCGAAAAACTGACCGACTCTCCTGATCGTAGATTCGGCGCCTTTCCCCCGGCCGCGGCTGGAAAGCCGCGGCCACTCAGCGGCTGGAAACCGCCGCTACACTGCGGCTGGAAAGCCGAGGCCACATCGGCGGTCCCGATCGGATAAAATGGGACTTCGAGTCCCCGATGTCCTTCGTCCATCTCCATCTCCACACTCAATACTCCCTTCTCGACGGTGCCAACCGCCCCGCCGAGCTCGCTCAGCGGGTCTCGGAGCTCGGAATGCCGGCCTGCGCGATCACCGACCACGGCAACATGTTCGGCGCGGTCGAGTTCTATGACGCGATGAAGAAGGTCGGCGTGAAGCCGATCATCGGCTGCGAGATGTACACGGCCCTCGGTTCGCGGCTCGACAAGTCGGGCTCCGGCTCCGAGGACGTCGCGGCAGACGCCGGCGCGAACAATCACCTCATCGTCCTCGCGCAGAACGAGACGGGGTACCTGAACCTGGTCAAGCTCGTCTCCGCCGGGTACACGGAGGGGTTCTACTACAAGCCGCGAATCGACAAGGAGATCCTCAAGGCGCACAGCGAGGGACTGATCGTCCTGTCGTCGTGCCTCAAGGGCGAAGTCTCGCAGGCTCTCGCCGGCGGAAATTACCAGAAGGCGAAAGAGGCGGCCCTCGCGTACCGCGAGATCCTCGGACCGGAGAATTTCTTTCTCGAGATCCAGAACCACGGGATTCCCGACCAGGTGAAGATCCTCCAGGAGATGAAGCAGCTCGGCGAGGAGACGGGGCTGCAGCTGGTCGGAACCAACGACTCTCACTACCTGATGAAGGACGATGCGTTCGCGCATGAGGTCCTTCTCGCGATCGGCACCGGGAAGACGCTCGACGACGACCGCCGGATGAAGTTCTATTCGGACGACTTCTACGTGAAGAGCCCGGACGAGATGAAGAAGGTGTTCGCCGCCTATCCGGAGGCCGTGGCGAACACGATGAAGATCGCCGACCGCATCGACCTGAAGCTCGAGCCGAAGGGGCTGCACCTGCCCGAGTTTCCGGTCCCCAAGGAATTCGACATCGCCGGCTATTTCGAAAAAATCGCCGCGGAAGGGCTGGAGAAGCGGTTCAAGGTGCTGGAGCCCCTCTTCGCCTCGGGGAGAAAGAAGTATCCGAAGGAAGCCTATTGGGACCGGTTCCGGAAGGAAGTCGAGATCATCAAGTCGATGGGGTTCCCGGGCTACTTCCTGGTCGTTTGGGACTTCATCAAGTTCGCCAAGGACCACGGGATCCCGGTCGGCCCGGGACGCGGCTCGGCCGCGGGGTCTCTGGTCGCGTACGCGATGGAGATCACCGACGTCGATCCGCTCGATTACGACCTGCTGTTCGAGCGGTTCCTCAATCCCGAGCGGATCTCGATGCCCGACATCGACATCGACTTCTGCATGAACAACCGTGGGCGGGTGATCGACTACGTCCGGGCCAAGTACGGCGCGGAAAATGTCGCCCAGATCATCACGTTCGGAACGATGGCGGCCCGGTCGGTGGTGCGCGATGTCGGCCGCGTACTCGGCCTGCCGTTCGGGTTCGTCGACAAGATCGCAAAGATGATCCCGACCGACCCCGGCACCACGCTCGCCGAGGCGCGGAAGAGCTCCCCGCAACTCGCCGAGGCGATCCGCAGCGACAAGGAAGTGGAGAAGGTCGTCGATCTCGGGTCGCGGCTGGAGGGGCTCTCCCGCCACGCGGGCGTTCACGCGGCGGGCGTCGTCATCACGCCCGAGCCGGTCGACCACTTCGTTCCTCTGTACCGGACGAACAAGGACGAAATCGTCACGCAATTCGACATGCGCATCGTCGAGAAGATGGGCCTTCTCAAGATGGACTTCCTCGGCCTGCGCACCCTGACCGTCATCGACACGGCGCTCAGGGCGATCGAGACGAACGAGAAGGAAAAGATCGACATCAGCGCCCTCCCGCTCGACGATCCGGAGGTCTTCCGCCTGTTCCAGGAAGGGCGGACCAAGGGCGTGTTCCAGTTCGAGTCGGGCGGGATGGTCGACCTGCTGAGGAAGGCGCGGCCGACCCGGTTCGAAGATCTCGCTGCGCTCAACGCCCTCTACCGTCCGGGAGCGCTCGACGCCGGAATGGTCGACGAGTACGTCCGCCGGAAGAACGGTCAGTCGAAGGCCAAGTACGTCGTTCCCGTCATGAAGGACGTCCTGGAAGAGACCTACGGCGTGATCGTCTACCAGGAGCAGGTCATGCAGATCGCCCAGTCGGTCGCGGCCTACTCCCTCGGAGAGGCGGATCTACTCCGCAAGGCGATGGGAAAGAAGCAGAAGGAGGTCATGGAGGCCGAGCGATCGAAGTTCGTCGAGGGCGCGACCGGAAACGGTTACGACGCGAAGAAAGCGAACGAGATCTTCGACTTCATCGAGCCCTTCGCCCGCTACGGCTTCAACAAGTCGCACTCGGTCGCTTACGCGCTGCTGGCCTACCAGACCGGCTGGCTCAAAGCCCACTACCCGCGCTACTTCATGGCCGCGGTCCTCTCGTCCGAAATGGACAAGACCGACAGCATCGTGAAGTTCATTCACGAGTGCGAGTCGATGGGGATCAGGCTCCTCCCCCCGGACGTCAACGAGTCGAACTTCTCGTTCACGGTCGTGGGCGACAACGTCCGTTTCGGCCTCGGTGCCGTCAAGGGAATCGGCGAGGGAGCGATCGAGTCGATCCTCAAAGCGCGGCAGGAGCTCGGCCGCTTCACGGGGCTCGACCAGTTCTGCGAGCACGTCGACCTCCGCGCCTGCAACAAGAAGGTCCTGGAGGCGCTGATCAAGTCCGGCAGTTTCGACGGCTTCTCCTCGACGCGCAAAGGGCTCTTCGATCAACTCGAGCCGACGATGGGCTCGGCCCAGAAGAGGAAGGAAGAGAAGGAGATCGGCCAGAACTCGCTCTTCGGCATGCTCGGCGGAGGTGGGGGAGCGGCGGCTTTGCCGGTGCAGACGTCCGTTACGCCCCCCGCGGCCCCGGCCGAGTGGCCCGAGGAAGAGAAGCTCGCGAACGAGAAGGAGACCCTCGGGTTCTACATTACCGGTCATCCGCTCAACAAATACAAAGCCGACCTCGAACGGTTCGCGAGCGCGAACACCTCGACCCTCGCCCGGTTCGTCGACCAGCAGGTCGAGATCGGCGGCATCGTCGGCCAGATGAAGAAGTCGAAGATCAAGAAAGGGCCGAACGAAGGAAAGTTGATGGCGAAGTTCGTCCTCGAGGACCAGCACGGTTCCGTGGACGTGGTCGTCTTCAGCGATCTTTACGCGAAGGTGATGCGCTGGCTCGAGAACGGGGAGGCGGTGCTCCTCTCGGCCATGGTCAAGGACACGGGAGGCGTGCCGGCAGGCCGCAGCGCTTCTCTCGCCTCGGCCGAGCAGCATGCTTCCCGGATCACGGACGAGTACGGCGGACATCCCGAGGAGGGGTTCGAGTCCGCGGCGTGGACCGCGCGGGCGCCCGCGGCCCGGTCCGGTCCCTCGCCCGAGGACGAGAAGCGCGAGGACGAAATGGAGCGGGAGCGGGTCGGCGTCGACGTCGACAAGTTCAACATCGCCCTGTTCGCGGCCCCCCAGCCGCCGGACGAGGACGAGGAAGAGGACAATGGCGGTGCGGGAGTGCGGCTGGATGCCGAGCTGAGGGATCCGAAGGCAGCCAGGGGTGCCCGCGAGCATCTGGCGGACGGAGAGGAAGCCGCGGCTGCGCCGACGGCGGCCTTCGCCGAGATGCCGGTCACTCCCGAGCTGAATGCTCTCGAGATCACACAGCTCGACGGCATTCAGGACCGGCGCGTCAAGGAGATCTGCCTCGAGCTCTCGTACCTGAAGGCGAGCGAGCAGGCGATCAAGCGGATTCGGGAGATCGTCGAAGAGCATCCGGGTGATATTCCCCTCTCGATCTCGCTCGAGGACGTGCCGGAGGATCTGCGTGCCGCGAATGGCAACGGCGACGGTGGCCTGAGGCTGCGCCTCAACGCCCACTTCCGGGTCGCCGCGTGTCCCGAGTTGACGGCGAAGGTCGAGCAGCTCGGCGGGAAGCTGCTTTACAATTTCCGTTAGAGGAGGAGCGAGTGTCGATTCTCGTCACCGGATTTCCAGGGTTTCTCGGGTCGCGGCTTCTCCCGAGGATTGCGAAGCGCACCGGGGGGCAGATTCTCTGCCTGGTGCAGCCGAAGTTCCGTGCGATCGCCGAGGCGCGGCTCGAGGAGGTGGTGGCCGAGGTTCCGGGGCTGCGCGAGCGCGTCCGGCTGGTCGACGGCGACATCACGCATCCGCGGCTCGGGCTGGCGAAGGGCGAAGCCTCCGGTTTGCGCGAGATCTTCCATCTCGCAGCGATCTACGACCTGAACGTTCCGCGCGACACGGCGATGAGAGTGAACGTCGAAGGGACGCGTCGAGTCCTCGAGGTCGCGGCGGCGAATGCCGAGCTGGTGAGGCTCCAGTATGTCAGCACCTGTTACGTGAGCGGCCGATCGGAGGGAGTCTTCCGGGAGAGCGATCTCGACAAGGGGCAGACGTTCAACAACTACTACGAAGAGACGAAGTTCCTCGCCGAGGTCGAGGTGCGGAAGGCGATGGAGGGAGGCGTGCCCGCCACCGTGTACCGCCCCGCGATCGTCGTCGGCGACAGCGTCACGGGAGAGACCCTGAAATACGACGGGCCGTACTACGCGATCCGATGGGTGGTCCGTCAGCGCGGCATCGCAATCATGCCGATCGTCGGCGATACCGACCGCAACGTGCTCAACGTCGTGCCGAGCGACTGGGTCATCGAAGCGATCGACCGGCTCTCCTCGATGGAAGCGTCGGCAGGCGTGACGTACCAGCTGGCGGATCCCGATCCTCTGACGATCCGGGAGCTGCTCGAGCTGATCGAAAAATCGAGCGGCCGGAAGATCCTCAAAGTCCCGCTTCCGCTCGGCGTGGCCAAATTCGCCCTCGATCGCGTTCCCGGCGTCTATTGGCTGATGCAGATCCCGTCCGGCGCGATCGACTATTTCGTCCACCCGACGCGGTATGACACGACGAACACGCGGAGGGATCTCGCCGGAGTCGGTCTGGCGGTCCCCCGTTTCGCGGACTACGGACCGCGCCTGGTCGATTACGTGAGGCGCCACCCTGACGTTCCATCCACGGCGATGGCTTGAGGCCGGTCAGCGGAAGTAGAGCAGCCGGACGGCGCGGATGCCGTTTCGAACGCGGTTCCAGAGGCCCCGGCCGTGGGCGAACGTGAGATAGCGATCGAGTCCTTCACGCACGCCCGCGGTGTAGGGAAACCACCAGACCTGCCTCCATCGCGGGAAGGGATCCTCGATCACGGCTTTCACGCGGGTCGATTCGAGAATCCCTTCGATCCCGTGCATCCGCCCGATTCCGCTCGCCTTCACCCCGCCGTGAGGCGCCTCCGCGAGACCCGCCACGACGACGACGTCGTTGATCATCACCGTTCCGCACTGAAGGTCCCGCGCGAGCTTCCGCGCCCTTCCCATGTCCGCGGTCCAGATGCTGGCGCTGAGTCCGAAGTCACTCTGGTTCGCGAGACGGACCGCTTCCTCGCCCGACTGCACGCGGACCACCGGGAGGATCGGCCCGAAGGTCTCCTCGCGCAGAGCCCTCGCCTCGGGAGGGAGGTCGATCAGGAGGGAGGGCGCCATGAATCCCGCCGCCGCAGTGCCGGGGCTCTCGAATGCGACCCGGCCTCCGGAGCCGATCGCGTCGTCGCGGAGCTGTTCGAGAAGCTCCTTCTGCTGCGGCCGGATGACCGCTCCCATCTCGCGTTCGGCACCGCTCAGCCGGAGATTCCCGATCTGCCTGGCCAGTTCGTCCACCAGTCCGTCGTGGATCGAGTCGACGGCGAACACCCGCTTCGCCGCCGTGCACGTCTGCCCGGAATTGGAGAAACGTCCCCAGACGATCCCCGCAGCGGTGGTGGGGATGTCGGCATCCTCGAGCACGATCGCGGGATCGCTTCCTCCGAGCTCCAGGTGGAGCGGAATGAGCCGGCGCCCGCAGGTCTCCGCGACGATCCGGCCGGTTGCCGCGCTTCCGGTGAAGATCACCTGATCGACGCCCGACTCGATCAGCGACGCGCCCGTCTGTCCATCGCCTGTCACGACACTCAGCAGACCCGGGGGAAGACCGGCTTCCTCGAAGAGCTCGCCGAGCAGAAGGCCGGTCGCCGGAGTGAACTCGGACGGTTTGAGCACGACGCCGTTCCCTCCCACGAGTGACGTGATCATCGGGGAGGCGGCGAGAAGAAGAGGATAGTTCCACGGGGCGATGATCGCGACCACGCCCCACGGCTCGCGGCGGATCTCGATCGTCTTGCGAAGGGTCGCCACGCTGCGGCTTCGGAATCGAGTCGGACCGAGCACGCGAGGAGCGTGTTTTGCGGCGTGCATCGCCGCGTCCGCGACTCCCGTGATCTCCAGCATCGCCTCGGGATTCGGCTTCCCCGTCTCGCGCTCGAGAAGCGAAGCGACTTCGGAGCGCCGCCGATAGAGCGCGTCGCGGAACCGGACGATGGCGCGGGCCCTTTCCTTGAGCGGCAATGACGCCCATCCCGGCTGCGCCGAGCGCGCGGCATCGACGGCGAGGCGGACCTCCTCCGGTGTCGCCGGGGAATGCTCTCCCCAGACTTCTCCGCTGTTCGGGTCGATCGATTGCACAGGGCGGCGCGTGGCGATGACCGGCATGAGTGGATTCTACTCGCGCGCCGAGTGGAGGGGGGAATCGACGGGCCGCCCCCACCGGTCTCGCCCAGTGCTGGAACGGGGGGTTCCATAATTGGCGCTCGACTCGATCGAATTCGGAACCGTAGAATTCCGGCATCCCGTTCAGTTCGCTCCAAGGATGGCGCGCGAAGGCCGCGCAGGAGGAGACCATGTCCCCGCGGAAGCCCTCTCGTCTCTCGCAGAAGCGCGACGATCTGTTCGCGGGGATTTACAACGAGAACTACGGGCTTCTGATGGCGCTCGCGCAGCGTCGATATGGGATCCCTCCGTCGGAGGCGGAGGCTCTCGTGCACGAGGTGTTCGTCGGTCTGCTCATTGCCGGGGACACCATCCGGTCGGCGCGCCCGTGGCTCGTGGGGGCGGTCTGTCACGCGAGCCGGAGCTACTGGCGCAAGAAAAAGAGAGAGCGGTCGCTCGCAGAAGGGGAGAGGGAGAGGCGGACCCGGCTGAAAACCGCGCCAGCGGAGACGGAGTCGGCCCGGTTGACGATCGGAAAGATGCTGAGGGGGCTGCCCGCGCGGCAGCGCGAGTCTCTCCGTCTTCGCTACTTCGAGGGGTGCACGATTCGCGAGGTCGCCCGCGAGCTCGGAACGACGGAACGGTATGCCGCGAAGCTGGTGGCGAAGGCGATCCGACGCGCCTACGTCTGTTCGGATCCGCCGCCGCCGATCGCCGACGCCATCCCGTCCTGACGATCGGGGTGGTATCGCGCCGCCACGATCAGTGGAAGCTGATCGGGATGTCGTCCATCGTCAGAACACCAGGGCGGGCAGCGACGACTCGCGGGATGGCATTGACGGCCATGGCGGCAGTGGCACGGTCGCCGTGGACCCCGCCATCGATGCGCATCCGGACGTTGGGGTTTCCGTGAACGGTCACCTCGTCCCGAGGATCCTTCGCTCCCACGTACATCTTGATGTCGAGGTTGATGCGCATCTTCCCCTTTGCCTCGCCCCGAATCATCTGATGGACGCCGGCGACCTGTCCGGGCTCGACCTGGAGGTACTGGGTCAGGACCCGCTCTTCGGCCATCACCGGAAGAATAGACTCGTCGCTGACTTCATCGAGATCGACGCCGAGGCCGTTCGCGACCATCATCAGCGATTCCCGCAGCCCCATGTGTTTGATCTTTCCAGTGCGGACCGCTTCATTGAACTGTTCGCGGGTCTGCCCCGCGCCGACTTTGCGCTGGAGAGGCTCTCTCCGCTGGGCTGCGTCGACGATGCGGAAGATGTCGAGCGCCTCTACGCTCTGGCAGACGGCGGTGAGCGTCAGCGGAAGCTTGTCCATGACGAAGCCGGGGTTGACGCCCGTGCCGAGGAGAGTGACGTTGTTTCCGCGCGCCGCACGCTGAAGGTCCTCGCGGATCTTTCCGTCGAGGGGAAAAGAAAGCTCTTCGGTGGTCGAGACCACGTGGGCTCCGGCCGAGAGAAGGGAGAGGAGCTGCTCCCGGACGTCGGAGAGCCTCGAGCCGGTGGAATGGACGACAGCATCGACCCTGGTCTCGAGCTTCGGGGTGACCTTGATGCCGAGGGAACGGTCGAGTCCCAGAACGTCGCCGAGGTCCCTTCCGACCTTGGCCGGATCGATATCGACGGCGGCCACGAGGCGGATCCACGGCTTGGTGAGCATGAGGCGGGCGATCTCGGCTCCGATGGGGCCGAGCCCGAACTGAGCGACTGTAATGGACTGAACGGAAACCATGAGAAAGCGCGACCTCCTCCCAGACGACGCGCCGCATTGTATGGGTTCCATCAGGCACGCGCCACAGCGAATCGCACAGGTCGGTGTCCGAGTGTTCGCCGGCCCGCCGAAACCGCGAAGGACGATCTCTCACGGGATCGCTTCGGAGTGGCATGCTGGTTCCAGGCCGAAGTCCATGCCTCGGCGTGATTGCCCGCCGCCTCTCTCGCCGTCAGAATGGCTGCATGCACCTCAGCGAAGCGGCCACCCCCTCCTTCCTCGTCAATCGTGAGCGCGTGGAACGGAACTGCGCGCGGATGCTCGAAAAGGCGCGGAGGTCGAGCGTCAGGTTGCGACCGCATGTGAAGACCCACAAGACGCTGGAGGGGGCGAGGCTCCAGCTGGGCACCGCGACGGGTCCGATCACGGTCTCGACCCTGGCCGAAGCCGAGTTCTACGCCGCTGCCGGATTCGACGACATCACCTGGGCGCTCCCGCTCGATCCGGCGAAACTCGAGCGCATCGATGCGCTGGCGCGCCGCTGCCGGCTGCGGCTTCTGATCGACCACCCCGACACGGTGAAGGCCGTCGAAGAATATGCCCGCGCGCGGGGAGGGAGGTACGAGGTCTGGCTGAAGGTCGATTCGGGGGCGCGGCGCTCGGGGGTCGATCCCGATTCCGCGAATGCGGTCGAGCTCGCGCGGCACATCGCCTCGTCCGATCACGTCGAGCTGCTCGGCCTGCTCACCCACGCCGGGCATTCCTACCAGGCGGAAAGCCGCGAGGAGATTCTCCGGATCGCAGCCGAGGAGGCCGCCGTCCTCTCGAGGCTGCGCGATCGACTCGAGTCACCTCGTCTCGAGCGGTCGATCGGGGCGACTCCGACGGCGTCCGTCGTCGAGAGATTTCCGGAATGCGAGGAGGTCCGCCCCGGGAATTACATCTTTTTCGATGCCTTCCAGTCGAGGCTTGGCTCCTGCTCGATCGACGAGGTCGCCGTGTCGGTCCTGGTCGCGGTAATCGGGCTCTATCCCGATCAGAACAAGGTGATCGTCGATGGAGGCGCGCTGGCGCTCTCGAAGGACGCGGGACCGAGGCACCTCGATCCCGAGTTCGGATTCGGGATCGTCTGCGACACGTCCCTGAGGCCTCTGCCGATGAGACTCGTCTCGATGTCGCAGGAGCACGGGCAGATCTTCGCCGCCGAGCCGGGCGCGTTCGCAGGGATCGGGATCGGAACGAAGTTGAGGATCATTCCGAACCACTCGTGCCTGACCGCTGCGATGTTCGACAGCTACCTCGTACACGATGGGGAAGGGCGGCTTCTGGAAGAGTGGCGTCCGGTTCGCGGATGGTGAGAGGATCGGGGGCGGGTCTGGAAACATCAACTCCGGCCGGGGACCACACAGGATGGCCGAGGCAGCTGCAGAGCATCAGGCAGTGATTCTCGAGGGCTGACGCTTCGTGAGCCGATTGCGGGCGAGGTTGGCGAAGCCCGCGGCCTCCGGGGGGGGGGGCTACTCGTAATCGCGCTGGCGGAAGAATCCGTCGTTGCGGCGGCGCTGGTTGCTCTCCGCGATTTTTCGTCCGCCGGTTCCCACCACCTCCGCACCGCGGGTGCTTCTTGCAGAGTTCGCCTCGTCGGCTCCGGGGTCCGGGGTTTCGGTCGGGCCCCGGTCGTGGCGATTCTCGTAGTGTTCCTCGTCGTGCCGCGAGGTGCGGGCGGGAGTGTTTTCCACGGTCTGATCGGTCGTTCCCTCGAGCCAGTCTTCATTGCTTCCGTAACTCTGCGGTTCCGTTTTGCCTTTGTCTTCGGGCTTGCTCATGGTGGTCATGAGGTGCAATCGGAATGCCGTGCCCCGCCGTCTATGCGAAAATGATGGAACGTGCTGAAAACCATCTTCGATCTGTCGAGCTACGAAATCACGGTGGCCGGGCTTCCGAACCTCGTGACGTCGATCGCGATCATGCTTCTCGGTGTGGGGGTGGCGATCCGCGAGTCCTTCTCGCCGCTCGCGAGACGCTTCCTCGCGATGAACTTCGTGACGGCGATCTGGCTCTTCTCGTTCGCCTGGATGTACTGGTCGGTCACCGAGACGACGGCGATGTTCTGGGCGCGGCTCTCCTACCTCGGGATCCCGTTCATCCCCTGCGCGCTCTACAGCTTCACGCTGACCCTGTACGGGAAGCTCGAGGGGCGGCGTGGTTTCGTCTCGCTGGCGTGGAGCTTCGGGGTCATCTTCTCGGTCGGGTTCATTGCCACGGACTGGTTCATCTCCGGGCTGTATCTCTATTCGTTCGGCTTCTACACGCGGTACAAACCGGCGAGCCTGCTGTTCCTGGCTTTCTTCGCGGCTCTGCTGGTGGCGAGCGTCCGGCATTACACGCTGGAATCGCACCGGCAGCCGTCGATTCTCGAGCGTCAGCAGTCGAAGCTGCTTCTTTGGGCGATCACGGTCGGACACATCGGAGTCATCGATTTTCTTCCCTCGCTCGGCGTCGAGCTCTATCCGTTCGGCTTCATCGGCATCCTCGGCTACCTGGGCATCGTCTGGTTCGTGATCGCGCGGTATCACCTCACGGAACTGACCCCGGCGTTCGCTTCGGGCGAGATTCTCTCGACCATGCAGGGAGCGGTGATCGTGCTCGATCTGGACGAACGTGTGCGATTTGCCAACCGCGCGGCATACGATCTGCTCCACTTCGGCCCTGCCGAGCTGACCGGGGTTCCGATCGAAAAGATCGTCGGCGAGGAGTGGATCCGGCGAGGTGCGAGTCCGCTGCAGCGCTGGATCTTCCGAGAGAATGCGATGCGCTGGCAGGGGCGCAACGGGCTGTCGATTGCGGTCAATGTCTCCGGCTCAGTGGTTCGCGACTGGGATCGGCGTCCGGCGGGAATCGTACTGACGGCGGTCGACGTGACCGATCGCGAGCGGGCCGAATCGCTTCTGCGGGATAGCGAGAAGCGTTATCGGGAACTGATCGAGCGAACGCCAGACCTGATCGTCATCCTCCGGGACGAGCGGATCGTGTTCACCAATCCTGCCGCGGTGCGGATGCTGGGGGTTCATTCGCAGGCGGACGTTCTGGGGCGGGATCTGATCGAGTTCGTTCATCCGGCAAGCCGCGGGCTGATGAGAGAGCGGCTCAACGAGGTCGCCGGCGGGTCGGCCGTGGAGCGAGCCGAGGAGAAGTTCCAGCGGGTCGACGGCAGCCTCGTCGATGCCGACCTGATCGCGATCCCGCACAACTGGGAGGGCGAAAAGGCCGTGCTGGTGATCGCGCGCGACGAGACGGCCCGCCGCCTGGCGGTCAGTGAGCTCAAGCACAGCCTCTCGCTCCTCCGCTCCACCATCGAGTCGACCGCCGACGGCATCCTGGTCGTCGATCGGATCGGCAAGGTCGTGTCGTACAACCAGAGGTTTCTTCAGATGTGGCGGATTCCTCCGGAGGCCGTCGATCGCGGAGACGACGACGCGCTTCTCGAGTCCGTGATCGATCAGATCGTCGACCCGGCTGCGTTCCTTGCGAGGATCGGCGAGCTTTACCGCGATGCGAAGGTGGAGAGCCTCGACGTGATCGAGCTCCATGACGGCCGGATCTTCGAGCGATTCTCCGTGCCGCAGTGGCTCGACGGGCTCCCGGTCGGCAGGGTCTGGAGCTTCCGGAACGTCACCGAAGAGAAGAGGGCCGAGATCGCGCTTCGGAGCCGCGACCGGATTCTCGAAGCGGTCGCGTTTGCCTCGGAGGGATTCCTTCGCCGGGTCGACTGGAGAACGAACATCGACGAAGTGCTTTCCCGCTTCGGCACGGCGACGGGAGTCACCTCGGTGCGGATCCTCGAGATGGCGGGATCGACTCGCGAGCTGATCCTCCGCCATTCCTGGCCCGGCGCCGTGCCCGAGGTGGTGGGAGGAATCGAGGAGAAGCCGGAGATCCTCGTCCAGGTCGCCCGGAGCGAGATCGTGATCGACGCGCCCGAAGAGGGAGAGGGAGGCGACTCCAGGGTGCTCGTCCCGCTGGTTCCCGAGGAGCGGGTCTGGGGCGTGATGGAATGGACGGGGCGACAGCGCGCGCAGGGGTGGTCCACGGCCGAGATCGAGGCGCTCCGCGCGGCGGCCGATGCTCTCGCGGCCGCGATCCAGCGTGAGATCAGTGCCAACGCGCTCCATCAGTCCGAGCAGCGCTACCGGCTTCTTTTCGAGCGGAATCTGGCCGGCGTCTATCGCAATACCCTCGACGGCCGGATCATCGACTGCAACGACGCCTGCGCGAGAATCTTCGGATACGACCGAAGAGAGGATCTGATCGGCACGCGGGCCGAAGACTTTTATTTCGGTTCGGAAGACCGGACGACGATGATCCGGGAACTGCGGGAACGGCGCACCCTGGCGAACCGCGAGGCGAGACTTCGCCGGCGCGACGGAACCCCGGTCTGGGTTCTGGAGAGCGTCTCCTACATGGAAGGGGAAAACGGGGAGCCGGACTACATGGAAGGGACGCTCGTCGACATCAGTGACCGCAAGGAGGCCGAGCGCCAGATCGAGTACCAGGCCTACCACGACGCGCTGACGGATCTTCCCAACCGGATGCTGTTCATGGACCGGCTCTCGGTCGCGATCGCCCAGGCGAACCGGACGGGCCGACACGTCGCCGTGATGTTTCTCGATCTCGATCACTTCAAGTTCATCAACGACACCCTTGGGCACAGCATCGGCGATCTTCTGCTTCGCGCGATCGCCAGGATTCTGGGCCAGTCGCTGCGGGAACAGGACACGGTCGCGCGGATCGGCGGAGACGAGTTCACCATCCTGCTGGCCGAGCTCGGCGCACCGGGAGACGCGGCGACCGTCGCGCAGAAGGTCCTCGATTCCATCGCGCGTCCGATCGTGGTGGAGGGGCACGAGCTGTTCGTCACGACGAGCATCGGCGTTGCACTCCATCCCGCGGACGGCGCCGACGCGGAGACGCTGCTCAAGAACGCCGACAGCGCGATGTACCGCGCGAAGGAGCTTGGGCGGAACAACTACCAGCTCTGCACCCCGGCGATGAACGCGCGCGCGCTCGCGCGGCTCAACGTGGAAGGGCAGCTGCGGCGCGCGATCGAGAAGGGCGAGCTGGTCGTCCATTTCCAACCGCAGATTCGCCTCTCGACGGGGGCGCCTGCCGCTGTCGAAGCGCTCGTTCGATGGCAGCACCCCGAGCAGGGACTCATCTATCCCGGCGACTTCATCGCCATCGCGGAAGAATCGAGGCTCATCTTCCCGATCGGCGAGTTCGTTCTCCGCGAAGCGTGCACCCAGCTCCGGCGCGTGCGGGCGGCCGGGTTCCCGTCGCTGCGGGTCGCCGTCAACCTCTCGGCCCGGCAGTTCCAGCAGCGCGAGCTCGTCGATCAGCTGGCGAAAGTGCTCGAAGAGACGGACCTCGATCCCGACGCTCTCGACGTCGAGATCACCGAAGGCGTCGCGATGCAGAACACCGACTGGGCGCTCGAGGCCATTCGCGATCTGAAGCAGCTCGGCGTCGGGATCGTGCTCGATGATTTCGGAACAGGCCACTCGTCACTCAACTACCTCCGCCGTTTCCCGATCGACTGCCTCAAGATCGACCAGTCCTTCGTCCGCGAGCTGGGACGGAAGTCGGGCGATCGGGCGATCGTGACGGCCATCATCACGATGGCTCATGGTCTCGGGCTGCGGGTCGTGGCCGAGGGGGTGGAGACCGAGGAGCAGCGCCGCATCCTCGCCGAGCTCGGATGCGACGAACTCCAGGGTTTTCTGTTCAGCCCCGCGGTCTCGGCCAGGGCGCTCCTCGCCCTTCTCCCGCAACGAGGCTGGACCCTCGGTTCCGGCGACTGGTCGGGGCAGATCCCGTCGTAGTGGCAGTGGCAGAGGATCCTTTCCTCTGCCGGGGCGAGGGGAGGGTTTCTCGAGGGCTGCGGCATTTCGCTTCGAACTACCGATGGCGGAGGATGAATCCTCCGCCACTGTGGCAGAGGATCCTTTCCTCTGCCGGGGGCCCTCGAGGGCTGGGGGATTCCGCTTCGAACTAGCGGTGGGCGGAGGATGAATCCTCCGCCACTAGGCTTCGACTTCGGAGAGCTTCTTCGAGGCGGTCTTCCGTTTCGGGTGGTCGAGGATGCGCTTGCGGATCCGGATGCTCTGCGGCGTCACCTCGACGAGCTCGTCCTCGTCGATCCACTCGAGGCACTGCTCGAGGGTCATGCTCCACGGCGTATCGAGAGGAATGGTGATCTCCGACCCCGACGCGCGCATGTTCGTGAGGTGCTTCTTGCGGCAGGCCTGCACGACGAGGTCGGAGTCGCGGGAGTTCTCGCCGACCACCTGGCCGCCGTACACCTTGATTCCCGGCGTGAGGAACAGGACGGCGCGTTCCTGGAGCTGCTCGAAGGCGTACGCCGTGGTCTCGCCCGGCTCCTTGGCGACGAGGGCGCCGCGACCGCGGGTCGCGAGCTCGCCTTTCCAGGGGCCGTACTCGAGGAAGTTGTGATACAGCAGCCCGGTCCCCCGCGTCTCGGAGAGGAACTCGGTCCTCACGCCGAACAGGCCGCGGGTCGGGATCTTGAACTCGATGCGGACGCGCCCGGTGCCGGGATTCACCATGTCGGTCATCTCGGCGCGCCGGAGCTGCATCATCTCCATGACGCTTCCGACGTGCGTGTCCTCGATGTCGACCACGAGGGCTTCCCACGGCTCGGTCGTGTGGCCGTCGATGAGCTTCGTGATCACCTCGGGGCGTGAAAGCGCGAACTCGTACCCTTCGCGCCGCATGTTCTCGGCCAGGATCGACAGGTGGAGCTCGCCGCGGCCGGCGACCTCGAACCGGTCCGCCTGGTCGGTGTCGCGGACGCGCAGGGCGACGTCACGCCGCAGCTCGCGCTCGAGCCTCTCTTTGAGGTGGCGCGAGGTGACGAACTTTCCTTCCGTGCCCGCGAAGGGTGAGTCGTTGACCATGAAGAACATGGATAC